>CAZBDB010000252.1:0-2358 GCA_964490655.1 uncultured Candidatus Bathyarchaeia archaeon
CCAGAGAACCACTGTTCGCTCGAGCTCAAAGTCGGACAGATCGGTTTGACCGTACTCCACCTGCATTAGACTTCTGCATTTATGCTTCTCAACCATGCCAACATCTAATGCATCTAAGGCAAGAATGATCATCTTTCCTTCACGTTCACATGTATCCGAGGCTGCGCAGCTTCTGCATCATATAGGCTCTCTCTTTGTCCTGCGCCCTCCCAGCTCTCTCTGGAACATCGGTGGTCTTGAGCTCACCTATGATCTCGTCTATCGTGCTGGCGCTGGACGATATTGGAACTGTGCATGGCAAACATCCTAGGCTGCGAAACCGCTTACCATTCCTAGCGAAATATAGAGGATTCACGGGGAGATTCTCTTGTTTCACATACAGCCAAACTTCGAGCTCGGTCCAGTGAAGGATCGGATGAACCCTCATATGGGAGAAGTCCTCAGAGGGCTTGACGTAAAGCTCCCACAGCTCAGCCGGCTGATCCGTATATCTCCATTTGAACTCCTCGTCCCGCGGTGAGAAGTAACGCTCTTTGGCCCTGATTCCATGCTCATCCCTTCTTATAGCCAAGACCAACGCATCAAACTCTCTTTCCTTTATCAAGTCCTTCAAGGCTTCAGTCTTAAGTTGAGTGCAACAGTCGAGTTTGCCTTTTTCTGGAGACATGTCTTCCTTCATTGCTACTTCGTTCCTAGCCACAATCAGATCCAAGTTCCAGTCTTTAGCGATCGTGTCCCTGAACTCGTAGATCTCGGGGAATTTGTATCCAGTATCTATATGGATTACTGGAAAGGGTATCTTCCCGAAGAACGCCTTTCTGCAAAGCCATACTGTCGCGGTCGAATCTTTTCCCGTGCTCCACAATACGGCCATATTCTTGAACTGGGCCTTTGCTTCTCTTATCATGGAGATGCTTTTCCTCTCCAGGTCTGAGAGATAGTCAATCATCTTGAGTACCACTTTGAGTCTTCACGGATGAAGCATAAGGTTTGCTTCAATGATATATAAGGTTTGTGTAACTGAGGTCTACGGTGCACCTCATATAGGGAAAAATTATAAGAGAGGGCTAAGTCATTGATAGTGAATAGAAGGGACAATTCATGGTTGAGTACGCTAATATACCCATCCCGAAGCCATTGTATGAAAGGCTGACAAAGACACTGAAGGGATCAGGATACCGTAGCGCAACGGAGTTTGTGATTTTCCTGATCAGAAAGGCTCTACCGGATCTAGAGTCTGACGATGCGAAGAGAAGACTTAGAGCTCTTGGCTATCTCCCTTAATATGCTGGAGCGATTAAGTGGCTTGGCGAGATAGTTCGCTCAAACAGGATTCCTTAGTAGGCGTCGACTATCGGCCTTTCTGCTCTCTCTTGTTTTGTAGCTGACTTGCCCTAGATCTCATTCTATAGATCTTTCGATAGAAAGTTCTATAAGAAACTTCCATACTTAGTCATTATATCATCAGTTCATAAGTCAAAAGGGTAAGAAATAAAGACCAGTTTGGACGTGAGAGATATACCAAGGTGGTTTGTTCTCTTCTGCCTGCCTGCAATATGCTTCCTTTGGTTCATCGGATGGTCTCTGTGCTGGATAGGGGCTCAGTAATCAGATCATCAATAGTCTGGAAACCATTTTTCTGATTTCCAATCTAGCTTTGTTATAGAAGATTCTTTACGAAGATTTATAAAGTATTTTCATATATGAGGTTACTGCATAATATGAGCCTGCGCTGGCGGTGTCATTTTTGAAGAGTGAAAAGAGGTCCCGCTTTCTCCAGCGAAGCAGGATCGACATCATGGCTTGCATACTTGAGAACTCAAATGATAAGTCCAGGAAGACGAGGCTCATATATAGGTGCAACCTCAGCCTTTCTCAGTTCAACCTGTACAAGGATTGTCTAGTAGAGACTGGGTTGCTGGATGCGGCGAGAAGAGGGGATGGGGTGGAAATATTCGGTACGACCGAAAAAGGTAAAGAGTTTCTGAGCGACTATAGGAAGATAAAGAGTGTTATGGACGAGATGCGGCGCTGATTGTATTGTTACGCTTTTCTCTGCTCTCTTCTGAACAGATCATAGAAGCTCCGTATCAGTCTTGCTCTTTCTCCTTTCTCATCAAGTTCCAAGAAGTACTTCGCTAGGAAATTCAGGGCAGACTCGGCTTCGGCGTCTGTTAGGCCAAATTTTCTAACTACTTTCGTGATCTCGCTGAGCTCTGTCCAATGGTCAGCTGGCTTCGAACCTAAGTATGCGCAGACCTCATCTATCAAGCCAGAACCCGGTTAGGCATAATGCAATGGATTATAAATAATTTCAGAACATTCTTTCTAGATTTCGGGATCAGCTTTTCCATGTTC
>CAZBDB010000253.1:0-2346 GCA_964490655.1 uncultured Candidatus Bathyarchaeia archaeon
AAATTCAAGAAGTTCTTAGAGTCCCAAGCTAGAAAGACCCCTGTTAGTTTAGGTAAAGGCAAAATTTCTTGGCAGGATAGAGACGAAAGAAAAGTCTCAGCTCAGCCATCAGACTTTCTTGAATCAGTATACTTTGGGGAGGAGCTTCGGGACACCGTGGTCATGGAACGCAGTGTGGCAGCTATGCTTAAACATCAATTGGCTAGTTTGGAGGATGAGAACGAGCATCTACGAAAGTCTCTTAAGATTCTGAAGATCGCTTCAATCGTAGTTGTAGTGATAGCTATAGTAATTATCTACAACTTATGGTTGCTCTTAAAGCTCCTTCAGTAAATATCTTCGGAGGTTGTGCCATTGAAGTTAAGGAACAAGATAGTGGATTTAGAGAAAGAAGTAAAATCGCGTTTTGTCGGTAATGAAGATGTAATCCATGCGATAATACTGAACCAGCTTCACCCACATTCAACAACCCTTATCCGAGCGCCCCGCGGCGTCGGAAAGTCAACTCTTATGCTTTTGATGTTGAAGGGACTGTCTGGGGACGAACTGGTAATTATTTCCGGGGCTTCCGAGGTCAAAAGGGGGGAAGTCATAGGACGGCTTCACATACCGTCCCTCGAGAAAGAAGGGGTAGAACGGGTTCTCTGGGCTTCCTTCGTCAATGCTAGGGGCAAGGGACTCGACGAAGTGAATCGATTGAACCCATACACAACAGCCAACATCCATCACTTGATGCAGTTCGGAGAAGTTTGGGCTTACGGTCAGAAAACTCCGGTTGAGGATTACAGTTTAGTGGCGAACGAGAACCCAATGGACGCGACATCCTTCATTCACCCTCCACCATTCTATGACCGTTTCGACATCTGCATATTCCTCAACTCCCTGACTTTCAGCGAGAAATTCCAGTTACAAGAACTCATGAACGAATACGGCCTGAACCTTGTTGACTCGATGCCACAGGTACTTTCCTTCGAAGAGTTGGGAGAGGCTAGAAAGGAGGTCGCACAGGTTGATTTGGATCCCGAGTTAGCAGGATACATAAATCTTCTCGTTAGGGATTTCCAAGCCTGCATACGTGACAAGGAAAGATCGGAGATCAAACCTCCATCTCTTTGTGAAGGTTGTCACTTCATCCGCAATATTTGCGGAGAGATCAAAGAGCCGCTGAGCGAACGTGCTACTGTCGCTTTGATGAATCTTGCAAAGGCCGTCATATGGCTTCATGGAGAATGCGACCTTGAAATGGTGCTCCGTATAGCGCTTTGGGTTTTGCCTCATAGAGTAGCTCTTGTGCGTACTAGAAACCTGCTTGTGAGCTTCCAGGACCTTTTGGTGAGAGAGAGAATAAAGATGGAAGACAGGAACTTCAGGAGAGAATGGCCACTTCTGAACGAGTTGAGGAAGGGATACAACAACGGCGCCTACAAGTTGGCAAAGGAAGCTGCATTTGAAGATATCACCTTCGCTGAAGAACTGATGAAGCTTGAGGAAAAGTGGATCGGGGAAGGGGTATTAAGAAGGGAAGAAACGTTCGCCACACAGATGGGATGGAGGACACCAACCGGCAGAGGAATATCACGATATGAGCGAGATTGATATCTTTGAACTTTTCGATCAAGCTTGGGTTGAGCTTTACTGTCCACCAGTTAGGCTTACACTGGAAAAGGAAGAAGAATTCACCAGCCCTGCGCCCCTCCCCGTCATAAACGGCACTGTGTATTTGAAACCTGACATAGTTCCCCGCGGTTGCGACCCTTACAAGTTTTTACTATGGTTTTTCCGGCATGAATTGGCTCACGCTCATCACTGCCCCTATGACATTAGAACAGCCTATAGCCTCGAAAGGGCGGCTCATAGAGTTGTACCAGATTGGAGCATGGCTTATCTGGCAACGATACTTTTCTCAGATTTACAGGTCAACCTGAATTATCTACCTATGAGGTTTAACCAGCTTCCTTATTTCATGAGGGTAACTGGCATACGTCATAGTTCTTTCGTGGATGGAATGTTGGCCGAGGTATATAATCAGATTGAGCCGATCTCTAAACGCGGAAAAAAGGCAATGATGGATGCCGCAAGAGAGATGCTGACAATCATGAGGTTGAATAGGCCTTGGCATCTCAAGGTTCAGATGTTAGCAATAATATTGAAGAAGCTCAGAAGAAGATACCCACGCCTTTTCTCGAAAAGGCAAATGGAGAAGGTTATCAGGCAACGCCCCCTCATCGTCCGTGAAGATTTTCATCCTTATACACTGAAGATGTTTGAAGGAACTTTTGGGACAATTTCGGATTTGAGCGAAGCGAGAGAATTCTTCAAACAATGGATTGAACCTAGGCTTTCAGA
>CAZBDB010000254.1:0-2342 GCA_964490655.1 uncultured Candidatus Bathyarchaeia archaeon
AAAGGGAAGAACATTTGCATCAGGCTGCCTTGGAAGGCAGGTTGCTCCTCAAATCCTTGAGATCGATGACGACGGAACCATTCCAGGCGCAATTGCGAGCGGCGCCTATGACGGTGAGGGCGTGCCCAGAAGAGCAACCAAAGTAGTGAGCAAGGGCACGGTACAAACGTTCCTGCATAACTCATACTCGGCTGGGATAGCTAATGTTGAGACGACCGGCCACGCCACGAGAAGAGGCTACGGAGGATACGTAGGCGCCGGCCCGACCAACCTCAGGGTCAAGCCAGGAGACAGCTCCCTCGATGAGATGATTGCTGAGACGAAGAGAGGAATCTTAGCTACCAACGCCGGGTTCTTTTCCAACATGGTCTCTGGAGAATTCTCAACCACAATTGACGAAGGATTCCTCATCGAGCGCGGCGAGAAGAAACATCCAGTCAAGAACTTAATGGCTGGCGGTCACATGCTAGAACTGTACAAAGACATCGAGCTGATATCCAAGGAGGGACGCACCCTAGGCAAGGGCCACTTCTACCCCAGCATCAAGATCAGCCAAGTAAAGCTGGCTGGAAAATAACCGGTCTTCTACTCTTGGAATATGTGGCCGCTCAGAAGTATTGCCGGCGTTTGCCGTTCGGAGCTACATTAGCTGTCCAGCTCCGAGACAAGCTGAACTTAAGGTCTTACGCTGGCTTGTGAAACTTCTTTGATGATAGCGGTCACAACGCCTGCCGGCGCATCCGTCTTGAAGCCTGTGCTGTTGAAGTGTGTCGGCAACGCTTCAAAACCACTTTCTCTAATCTTGTCTATCACATCTCTGAACGGAGGAACCAGCAAGCCGAACTTGTCGCATATCTTGTCGACTACATAATATGTGACCGGCCCTTCAGACTCCTCCTTGATGAGCGACAACAGTTTTGCGGCTCTCTTCTTCTCGCCAAGCCGTCTGTTAGCATTTTCTTTCTCCATTAGAGAGCAAAAATCCATTTCGGATAACTTCCCCAACCACAATGGTCCAGCTGCTCCTAACCTTGAGCCGCATTCGATGCATAGATCTGTAGACGCGGGGACAAAGTCCTGATGAGTCTCCCTGTGGAAGCAGTTGAAACAGTGCAGTATATATCCCATATTCTCGATGCTTCTATCCGCTTTCACAGCCCCATATCCGGACTGAGCGTAGACCCGGACGTAATGGTCCGTGCTGTGACTGAAGAGCACTCTTATGCCGATATTATGCCTAGCTGCGGTTGAGACCAAGCATCCCGCTAACAAGCGGACTGCAATCTCATGGCAGTACTCGGTTCTAGCTGATCTTCCTCCATACTTTCTCAAAGCGACCTTGGGGTAAACACCACACAATGGGGCCATATCTGTCGCTGTTAGAGCTATTAGGCCACCGTTCCTCAACGCCCTCAAAGCCGAATCCAAAAAAGCTACGGGAGCTCCGAATGGGTCTACATCGATGAAGTCGAATCTCTTCCGAGGCGCGGTGTAACGGCTCAACAATAAATTAGCATCCCAATTCGAGACCACAACCGCTCTAGACAGACCGTTCAACTCAACATTGTAACGAGCCATCTCAGCTGCCATTGGATTTATGTCGTTCACAAGGACTTTCCGTATACCTTCAACCTCTTTAGCGAAACGGATCCCCCGAACCCCACACCCGGCGAGCGGCTCACAGACGACGAGTTTCCGCTCAACCGTCTTCTGATAGGCTTGGAGGGCGAGAACAGCCAAGTCGCGGTTCAGCTCCATCATCGGATTGTAGAAGACCGGAGCCTTAGACGGGGCGTACTCCCATACAGCCTTCTTGAAGGCTTCGAGTTTGGGAGCTAGAAACCTGACGCTGCCCTCCTGCAGAATCTCCGTTGGAAAGTCGAAGCTCAATATCTAAATCCTCCGAGCGCTCTCAAAGGCAATAATTAATAGTATAGCGAGAAGTATAATTGTTGGTCGGGTTTGAGCCGTATTCTTCTTCTTACAGGAACCCCGGGCATAGGAAAGACAACGGTTGTGCAGAGAGTTAACGATGAACTGGTACGTCGAGGGTTCAAGGTCGGCGGCATGATCACACGGGAGGTCAGGGAGAGGAGAACCCGAATTGGCTTCGAGATCGAAGACTTACTTACAAGGCGCAAGGGATGGCTGGCCCACGTAAATCAGCCGAGCGGCCCAAGGATCAGCAAGTACAGAGTCAATCTGAAGGACATCGAAGATATCGGCGCGGGGGCGATACAGCAAGCTTTGGTGGAAGCAGATGTCATCGTGATCGATGAGATAGGCCCTATGGAATTGTTCTCCCAACCTTTCAAGAGCTCAGTGATGGATGCAGTACGCAG
>CAZBDB010000255.1:0-2330 GCA_964490655.1 uncultured Candidatus Bathyarchaeia archaeon
GTGGATGCCTTAACGAGGAAACTTCCGATAGAAGGCAGAGCTGCAATCTGGAAGGAGGAAGTCTATTTTCAGATCCCCGTGAAGGTCGGGGATGAGAAAGCCAAGCCAACTGTCAAGAAGGGGACGATAGCCTATTGGCCCATGGGAAACGCCCTATGCATCTTCTTTGGTGAGAGTCAGCCCTACAGTCCAGTCAATACAGTTGGTCAAGTGACGAAGAACCTTGAATTGTTCAGTCGCGTGAAGAGTGGGACAAAGATTACTGTAGACAAACTAGACTAAAGTCTAGAGAAACTTGCT
This sequence comes from uncultured Candidatus Bathyarchaeia archaeon, assembly GCA_964490655.1. GTDB lineage: Archaea > Thermoproteota > Bathyarchaeia > Bathyarchaeales > WAQA01 > CAZBDB01. The sequence continues at coordinate 301 of CAZBDB010000255.1, forward strand.
CTCATCCCAGAGCTTAAGCCTTTTCTTACATTCCTCCTTAACCGAGGGATCTCTACTGTTCTTAGCAAGCGCCTGCAAGAATTCTAGACGTTTATTGACTGCGTCTCTCTCCCCAATGTTATCATAATATCGTTTGCCCTGGAGGTGCATCTTCATCTGCCAAGCTTTCTGTACGAAGAAGCTCGCCGCCTCAACGGCATTCCTAACGGTGTAGGTGTTTGCCCAAATCTCCGAATCCGCCTCTCGGAGCTGGCTGAATCCGTCCACCTCGACGATGCGCTTGACATATGCTCTAAGTAAGTCATGATAGTCTGCTGTCTTTATCAGACCTAAGGCTCTCTTGGTTTTCTCTTTGAAATCTTGGCTACCATTGACTCTCAGTTGATGTCGGTAGCCCTTCTCTATTAAGGATCTCGCTAAGGAAGCATCCTCAACGGTGTATATCTTATCCGGAAATTTCATCTCTAACAGATTCTTTGGAAGTATGAAAGATGGATACGTTCGGATGAACGCTCATCTAAGTCTTCACCTATTCTTCAGTTTGAAGGTGAACTTTAACTGGCTGGCTTGTAGATTTTGGTGTTTCTGCCACCGGAGACATATTCGATTATACCGCGCTGATGGAGATTCTCAAGGAAGTCTTTGGCTACACTCAAGCGAAGGTCGAAGCGTGACCCTACGGTGTAGGGAGTAAGGACCTTCATCCGCTTCAATTGCTTTACGACGTTTTCGTCGTTGATCTCTGGTGAGATTATTCTCATGGATTTCCTCTCAGCAGGTTTGACTGTCCTACGTTGTTTTGTTCTTTGGCTTTGTCCAGTGCTGCGCCGTCTCCTTTCAAGCTGCTTCAAGCTGAGCTTCTTTTTTCCTCCCATCGTGTCCACAAGCATAAGAATGCAAATAGGATTTATTAGGGTTTCCTCTACGCTACGGCGCTTATCTCGGCCTTCGCTCTCTTCTGCCATTCATCTACGGATATACCTAACTTCTTCTCGATACCTTCCCTGTGAATCGAGTTCATCGTACAGAACGGTATTATCCTGCCGTCTGGAACAGCATAATGGATACAGCACCGCTGGACTCTCTCGAGATCGAAGTTGTAGGGATCCATGAAGTGCATCGAAGAGATCATCAGCATGTTCCGGTGTAGATCACCGAGGCTACTGTAACTTCCGGTCTTCAGAAGGGGCCATATGTACTTCCTAAGCATGCTGAACTTTATGTGACGGAGCGATCCTATAAGCCGCATCTTAGACCTCTTATCGTGTCCCTTCTCACTCTCGTCGTAGACCTTACCCATCGCCTTGACGAAACCTTCAATGTTGCCGTAACTCGTTATTGGGACTATCTCATCGTCCTCGACGAAAACATAGGTTGCCATGCCACAGTGAGGATGTGCCGTGAACTCGACGTACCTCTTGTTCTTAAGAGCTCCCACAGCCCTAGAGATCGGAACAACCGTCGGAACAGGATAGAAGTCGGAGACCTTGATCTTCCCGTTGGTCTGCTCCTCGACAAGTCTCATGAAATCGGGAATTGTTATGCGCATGCGTTCCCTTTCTCGTTCTGGAATTCTGCCGCAAAGGGAGACGGGCTGGACGTTCACGCATCTGACTACGTCGAAGTTTTTGATTGCGAATCTTATGATATCGCCGAGCTGCTTGTCGTTCACGCCTTTTACAAGCGTAATGACCAAGACGATGCTGTCCATTCCTGCCTCTCGACAGTTCTCGATGGCGTTCTTCTTCAGATCGATGAGGTCGACGCCTCTGGTGAACTCGTAAACATCAGGTGTCACTCCGTCAAACTGTAGGTAGATTGTGCTGACGCCTGCCTCCTTCAAGCTGTGACAGTAGTCCACACTTTGGGCGAGCCTCAAGCCGTTGGTGTTGACCTCAACGTGGCGGAAGCCGAGTTCCTTGGCCATCCGCACTAGATCGAACAGGTCTTTTCTGATTGTGGGTTCGCCACCGGAGAATTGGAGAGCGGTAGCTGGTACAGGTTCGTTTCTCCGTAGGTTCGTCAGCATT
>CAZBDB010000256.1:0-2329 GCA_964490655.1 uncultured Candidatus Bathyarchaeia archaeon
TGCTTTCTCCCCAGTTCGATCCATTAACTCCATAATGTAGTTCCTAAACCCGTAGCCCTTCCTCCGCTTCAACTCCCGCCCACACTTAAGGTACAATGTTTCGAGAATCAAATCCTCAATTATGACAAAGCCTGCTCCAAGAATCTTCGGTAGAGAATCCGTGAGAACTTTGACTTTCTCATCCAGCTCTTCAGAATTGCTTTCCGTGAAATGTCCCAGGATGCTCTTTGCTGCCTTATCCTCAAACACGTTCTTGATGACTTCGTCTACTGTTTCATTAAACACGTCATGAAAGCGTAATTTTCTTCGACGCATTCTCATTCACTCTGATTCTGATTTCTTTGAGGCAGATCAGCTCACGTTTTAGGTATTTCACCCCATTTTGTCCATTAGTAAAGATTTTGTCCAGTCAATCTTTCTTGTAGCGTTCACTCTCCAACTTCTTGACACGAGTTTCTATCCACTGCGCTACCTTTTCCTCAGTCATGCTCTTCGCTTCCTCTTGCTCCTTCAGTTTTTCCTCTACAACCTTCAACATTCTCTGAGGGTGAACAGGCTTCATGAGGTAAGCATCCGCTCCCATATTCAGAGATTCGACGGCATTTTGAAGCGCAGGATAGCCGGTTACCATTATCTTGACCATTCTAGGCGAGGTCTCATGCATCGCTTCGAGCAATTTTGTGCCTTCCATGTCTGGCAGCTTGATGTCCAACAACGCCAAGTTGTAGAATTCGGTCTTCGATTTCTCTATAGCCTCTTGACCCGTCTGCACAGTTTCAACACTATAACCTTCAAACTCAAGGATTTCCCTAAGGCTTTTCAGGATCGTTCTGTCATCATCCACAATCAAGATGCTCTTCTTCTCCACCTAAGCTCGCCTCATTCAAGTGAGAAACAAACTTCAAATTTGGTCGAAACTAAGCAAGAAATTGATATATGATTTGTGAACCCGAAATACATCTTTCAAACCTACTGGGAGAGAGTGCATTCACCCATACGACCTATATATAACCCCCTTTAAGCTTCTGAAGACCTAGAGAGTACAATGGCATATAGAAAATTGGAGTAAAAATCTCAACCTACCGACTTGCTCAGATTACTTTGGGTTCAGGTCAGGTGGACGAGACTTATCCTGGAGGGGCATCTGCAATTGAGCCGGGAGATATTCTACGCTTGGCAAGGCTTTATTAAACGATTCTGTTTTATCTACTTGGTTGTCGGCGAGGCGTCGAACCTTGGTGATAATCGGCCGCGGCACATGGTACGACAAGACTGCATCTGAGCTCATAGAAAGAGAGCGGAAGCTAGGCCGAAGCCTCGACTTAATCAGAACAGAGATGGGAATAGGGATTTCAGGCATCCCTCATATAGGCCACTTGGGAGATGCCGCCAGATCATACGCAGTGACGCTGGCTCTCAGAGAACAGGGATATAAGTCGGAACTCATTGCCTTCGCAGACGACAAAGACGGTTTACGAGCGGTTCCAGTCGGACTTCCCAAGTCGCTGGAGAAGTATTTAGGCTATCCAGTTCGAGATATACCAGATCCTTACTCATGCCACGAAAGCTTCGCAGAACACATGATTTCTCTCCTTCTCGAAATTTTGGACACTTGTGGAATCGAGTACGAGTTTGTGTCTGGTGCAGAAGCCTATCAGAAAGGTCTCTTCAATAAGGAAATCGAAACTTTGCTAACTAATGCCAAGCGCATCGGAGAGATAATACGGGAGGAGGTGGGACAAGAGAAATATGAGGAAGTCCTTCCCTACCTACCTGTCTGTCCCAATTGCGGTCGAATATATACCACCAAAGCCTACGACTTCCTACCCAAAGAAAACAAGGTTCTCTACATGTGCGAAGGGATGGAGATAAAGGGAAAATGGTTAAAGGGTTGTGGACACAAGGGTGAAGCAAACTACGCAAAGGGAGAAGGAAAGATAAGCTGGAAAGCCGGCGAATTCGCCACCAGATGGAAGGTTCTGGACATAAGATTTGAAGCCTATGGAAAGGATATCGCCGACTCGGTTAGAGTTAATGATCGGATATGCCGAGAGATTTTGGACTACGAACCGCCTGTGCACGCTCAATATGAAATGTTCTTGGACAAAAGCGGAAGGAAAATCTCCAAGTCAGCTGGAAACGTCTTCACGCCGCAAGTCTGGTTCAGATACGGCTCACCTCAATCTCTGTTACTCTTAATGTTGAAGAGGTTCGTCGGAACGCGTAACATCTCCGTGATGAACATTCCACAGTACATGAACGAGATGGACGACCTAGAGGACATATACTTCGGAAGAAAGAAGACAGAAGACAAGAAGGAAAGGGCCAA
>CAZBDB010000257.1:0-2325 GCA_964490655.1 uncultured Candidatus Bathyarchaeia archaeon
ATCCAATCAGAGAACTCTTTTTTAATCTGTAGAAAACTTACTGTGTCGATGCTTCATGGAAGAGGAGACTGACATCGCTGTAATCGGCGCCGGACCCGCAGGGCTTATCGCTGCCAGAGAAGCGGCGGAGAGGGGAACTGACGTGACAATTTTCGAAGAAGATAGCGAAGTAGGCGTCCCATGTCATTGCGCCGGCCTCTTAAGTCTTGATGGACTGAAGGAGATCAAGATACCCTCCGATGATAGTTATGTCCAAAACAAGGTCCGGGGTGCTCGCTTCTTCTCGCCATCCAAACTGTCATTCACCGTTGAAAGAGAGGAACCTGTTGCTTGCGTTGTGAACCGCTCTCATTTCGATAAGTTCCTAGCAGACCAGGCTGTCCACGCTGGCGCGATGCTGAAGCTAAATTCTAAGGTTCGCAGGATCAGTCAGACCGGTCGGGGCGTCTCTATTATGGGTGATTTTGGGAAGGTGAAGGCGGATATTGCCATAGATGCTGAGGGGGTGGCCTCTCGCCTCATCAAACAGCTAGGGTTGCAGCCTCTACGGGCTCAGAACCTTCTCCCAGCATTCCAATACGAATTGACCGGAACACGCATCGAACAAGACTATGTTGAGATCCATACCGGTAGAGATTTGGCGCCCCAATTCCTCGCTTGGGTCATCCCTTTGAACGGAAACTCAGTCAGGGTTGGTTTGGCATGCAAGGGAACAAATCCTCGGGAGAGGCTGAATATCTTCATCAAGAACCGGTTTAACGGAGAGAACTTAACCAGGATCCGTTCCCATTCCGGTCTAGTTGTTACTTCCGGGCCGATACCAAGAAGTTTCCATGACAACTTCATGGTCGTAGGCGATGTCGCAGGCCAAGTAAAGCCTACAACTGGAGGAGGAGTTATCTGGGGAGGTATGTGCGCCATGATTGCTGGGGAAACGGTGGCGAACGCGGTGGAAGCTGAAACGTTCTCTCAGGATTTGCTGGCGAACTATGAGACTGAGTGGAGAAAGAAGCTAGGAAAGGAGATTAGGCTGACCCTCCTCGCAAGACGGATTGCTAACAATCTCTCAGACAAAACGATCGATAGGATATTCGAGATTGTCAAGAAATCGAACCTTCATACGGAGTTGTCCGCTGAAGGGAAAATGGACTTTCAGGCCGCTTCAATACTGAGACTCATCGGCAACAAAGAGATCCTCAAGGCTCTTGTCTCCTCTTTAGGTGATCTCAAGCAAAGCATAATAGAATATATAAAGGACCATTCGATGTTATACTGAACCCCGCTCGAGGTGCCTAGTGCTGAGCAGAAGCATTACGTTGCCGATGTGCACATCTTGCCATAAGACAATAGCCCCCGGAACTGAGGCCATAAAATTCTCCTGCCCAAACTGCGGCGAGATGACCATCTGGCGTTGTTCCAGATGCCGAAACTTCGGCCGATCCTACATGTGCCCGAACTGCCAGTTTCAGGGACCTTAGTGGACATCGACCGTGCCGTTCACTTTCGTTTAGAATCTACTCCCCAACGATTCTGAAAGTGCTACCTACTAGTAAGTAAAAGTTCCGGCATATTCTTTCGTATTCAATCCATAAGGATAGTTCTTCTTCTCACAATCATAAAATCACTTAAGAAACTGTTTCTTTCCATATAGTGTATGTCCAGAGGACTTGTTCCATGTCACTTTTGCCGGAAGGGAATGTGGAATGAAGAGATTTAAGATAGCTTTGGCCGGATGTGGAGGCATGGCGAACACTTGGGTCAAGTATGCCCTTTCGCGCGATGATGTTGAGATAGTCGCGCTTGTAGATATAATAGAGGAAAAAGCGAAGGCTATGGCAACGCGTTATGGGTTGACCTGCAATACTCATAGAGATGTTGTAGAAGCGATAAGGGAATCCGGAGCAAACCTAGTATTCAACGTCACAACACCTGCCGCCCATAGGGATATCGTTATTCCAGCCCTTAAGTTGGGCTGTGACGTTTTCGGTGAGAAGCCGATGGCAACCTCCATGGAAGAAGCCGATGAGATGGTTTCAGCTGCAGAAAAAGCGGGCAGGACGTACGCTGTTTTGCAGAATCGAAGATACAACAAAAACATCAGAGCTCTTAGGGAATTAGTCGTTTCGGGTGCCATTGGTCAAATCGGATTTGTCTGCGCCGATTTTCTCCTCGGTCCTCATTTTGGGGGCTTCAGAGATATAATGGATCATCCGCTGATCTTAGATATGAGCATTCACACGTTTGACCAAGCACGCTTCATTATAGGCGCGGACCCTGTGTCCGCATACTGCCACGAGTTCAACCCCGTGGGATCATGGTACAAAG
>CAZBDB010000258.1:0-2318 GCA_964490655.1 uncultured Candidatus Bathyarchaeia archaeon
ATCGTCTATTACTGCGTTTCGTGTGCTAAACACCGAAGGTATGTGTGAAGAATGGATGGAGAAGGCCGTTCCGAGGTCATTCATAAAGAAGTAGAACTCCTAATGAAGTTCAGAGGCTATCGGAAGACGAAGGACGAAAAGAGAAAAGATGGAATGGACATCACCATTCTTGACCGAGAAAATGAGAAGTCATTGATCAGAATTGTAACAGAATCTAAACTCGCTTCCGGCAATGTCGGAGTGAACCAAGTCAAGACTATGAAGAGAGACCTCGAAAAAGGTAACATAGAAAGTGCAATCCTAGTGGCAGAAGGTTTCTCCCATTCCGCCAGAAGAGAGGCGACAAGGAATGGAGTTGAACTCATCTCAGAAGGGATGCTCCCTTCCTTTAACGTTTTCAATCATGAGCTCGTTCCTAAACATGAAATACTCCCCAAAGAGGATGCTGAGGAACTGCTTAGAAAGCTACGCATCGAGCCTTACAAGCTTCCTCAAATAAAGACTTCAGACCCTATCGTCATACTTATCGGAGCGAAGCCCGGGGATATCCTTAAGGTTACGCGGAAAAGCCTGACAGCAGGGAATTATGTCAGTTACAGATACGTTGTTTGAAGGAGTGAAGATGAGGAAGAAATATTATCTTCATGATAATCCTCTGATTAGAATTTAGAATGTTGTGACTTCAGCTTCTCTGAATCACGGAATCGACATAAACGCTGTCCATAAAATCTTCCCCAGAACTTAGTATAGACCTGAGAGTTTTCCTGGACTCGTCTTCCGTTTGAAAAGGCCCAAGACAGCCACTCTCATCTTCAGATCCGGAAAGATGGTCTGCACCGGGACGAAAAAGGAAGCTGATGTATGCTTTGCTGTAGAGAAGCTACGTCGAAAACTTGATGAACACAATGCTATAACCTATGGCGAACGGCGGCTGTGAAGGTGTTGCCGGAAGACCTAGCCATCGCGGAGCTAGTGCGCTGAAAGTAAGTGTTCTCATACTATTCCTCCTTTCTAATTGAGATAGATAGGCTCCTCTTTATATTGACATTTGCATAAGAAGGAAAGAGGCGAGATCATTGGAGCAGATGACCAATAGGGAAAGAATACTCGCTGTCCTTCGTAGCGAACCTGTTGATAGGATACCGTTTATGCATTGGGATAGGCATTTCCCGAGGGGGCAGATAGAACGGGAAGTTAGGAATCTAGGGATGGGCCTCTGCTCTGGAAGACCGTGCTACATCGAGTCTCATCCCAATGTGGAGATAACTCAGAAGATGGCTGAGAGCAGAATCTTGGTTAGAACATACCACACTCCTGTAGGCAGCGTCACTGAGAAGTTGAAGTCAGGCATAGGATACGGACAAGCTCGATATGGTAGAGATTGGAAGGGCATCACGCCGAAAAGAGTGGAATACTCGGTCAAAAGAGCTGAAGATTACGATGCTGTGAAATTTATTGTGGAAGATACACGTTATGAGTCCTACTACGATGCTATCAAAGATGCACAGCAGCATCTGGGTGACGATGGCATCATTGTCACTTCAATCGGGTATTCCCCATTCCAGAAGATGCTGATCGAATGGGTAGGCGCACAAAGGCTCTACATTGACTTCTTCAGAAATCGCGAAAAGGTCGAGGATCTGTACAGTACCCTTGCAGACAAGCAGGAAGAGATATTCCATATTGCTGCCGATTCGCCGTCAGAATATGTGGGATACGGAGACAACATAGACAGCGTTATAGTCGGCAAGCCCTTCTTCGAGCGATACCATATCCCGATGTATAATAAGTGCGCAAGCATTGTGCATAGTCGAGGCAAAGTTCTGGGCGTCCACATGGACGGGAGACTGAAAGATCTCTCAGAGATCATTGCCAGATCAGAGGTGGATGTTGTGGAAGCCTTCACTCCCCCACCGATGGGAGATCTGCCACTCAAAGAAGCCTTGGCGATATGGAAGGGAAAGGTGATCTGGATGAACTTTCCGTCATCCGTATATATCTTAGGGGCTGACGCTGCTAGAAAGCATCTTCTGCAGCTTCTGAGAGAGGCAGCTCCCGGAGAACGACTGATACTTGCCGCTTCTACTGAGAACATAGTTGACTTAGAATGTCTAAGAGCGATCACGGATGTTATGGAGAAGCTGCCTTTTCCATTGTCGCTTGACAGCATCGAGAGTATTAGAGAACTCGGAAAATAGAAGCAGGTTAGATGAAGACATCGATACCATTGCAGCACGTTGGATTTTCCTTTTCACGGCTTGGATCTAGCTAGCAAATCCTATACAGGCAGAGGGAAGTCGTCTTAAGGGGAGGGAGGA
>CAZBDB010000259.1:0-2303 GCA_964490655.1 uncultured Candidatus Bathyarchaeia archaeon
GCAAAGAGCTCCTCTCGGCCCGACCTGAAAGAGAATAATCTCAGATTGCAGGAGCAAGAACCTTGACAAGTTGGTGAACGGTCAATATTAGGCCAGTGTGGAGCTGGTTGGCTTCTCTTTCTATTACTTAAACAGTCGGCTCTTAACCTTCAGAAAGACTAGCGGGCCTTTCTCATTGGGCAACCTCGATATTCGGGATGTCAGATTGCTGAGAATGTCTAGGGGATTCAGATTTGCCTCAATTTTCTCATCCTTGCCTCGAACACGTTTGGTGATCTCTTCGAGTATCAGGTTCTTCGCTATCTCCTTGGTCATGCAGACCTCGCCGTTATTAATAAGCTTCCTAACGACCATCTCTTCTAGTTCCTTCAGGTTTTTCCTCTTTCTGTAGATCCTGTTCGCTCTACCCAAGCGTTCAGCATTGGGCTTGGGTATCTTCGGCTTCTTGTGGAGTATTTTCACCCGTTCTCTCCACTTCTCCAGCCATGAATCAATCCAGAAATTTAGGAATGCGTCAAGTTCGTCTCTTTTTTCGAAAACATACCTATTGAGTCTGCCGGGTATCAGATACGACTCGTCCATGCCCCATTTGACCTTGAGCCACGTTATCAGATCCTTGTAGGCGAAGAAGACCATATCGTGGTCCATACTCTCGGGAGCGAACTGAGGGATCCGCGCCTTAAGCTTCATAGTCAGTATGGAGAGAATCTTCCCCCTGAGAGCCAGGATTGACATCAGCTAGGTCCTCAATACAAAATGACGATAGTGGGATTTAAGGATTAGGCAAAGAACTCATCATGCTCGGCTAGGTGCTTCACCTCGTCTTCTAGTTCACCACGATCACAGATCAAGTTCTCTGAGAGCTCGATGAACCCATCCTGAATGAGTGGTTCTTCGGTCTAAAAGCCAAAAGAACACTTAAATCACTGATCCAGCAAATCTTGAAAAGTGCATAACATTCACCTCCATAAACAGAGAAGCAGAATAATATACACAATCATCTTCATTGCTATAGTAATAGCCCTAATAATCATATCAGCAACAAATCTGCTCCGCCCTCCAGAGCAAGAGGAACCCACCGTGGAACCCTCGCTCAGTGTAAATGGAATCATCAGCGAAAAGATACCACTCTACGGCCTCGTAGAGATTGACCTAAACGTGACCGCGAACTTCAAAAACCCTTTCAGCGCAGATCAAGTAGACATCACAGCTACAATAGAAACCCCAGCAGGAAGGACGATCCATATCCCAGCCTTCTACCACCAAGATTTCAACCGAAAACTGGTAGGAGGAACGGAATCACTCTCCGCATCCGGCAAACCCTACTGGAAAGTGAGATTCACGTCAATGGAGACAGGTGAACATGTCATCCATATCACACTCAAGGATAAAGTAGAAACCGTAACCTCGGAAAAGCTGACATTCAACGTCTACTCATCAGATAAACCAGGATTCGTCAGACTGAGCGAGAGGGATAGGCACTACTTCCGGTTCGATAACAACCAATCCATCTTCTTCATAGGGCATGACGTCTGCTGGTTCGGCTCTGAAGGAACGTACGAGTATGACGAATGGTTCTCAGCTATGAATCTGAGTGGAGAGAAGATAACCAGAATCTGGATGGCACCTTGGGCCTTCGGGATAGAGTGGAAACAGCTGGGACAGTACGACCTGACCGAGGCGTGGCGTCTGGACTACGTAATCAATAAGGCTGAGGAAAAAGGCATATACATAATCCTCTGCTTGATGAATCACGGGCAACTGCAGTCAGGTGGATTGACAGGAGAATGGAGTCACAATCCCTATAGCACCGAGAAAGGAGGGCCTCTTGAGAAGCCAAACGACTTCTGGGCCAATGAGGAAGCTTTGGAGCTGTTTGAGAGGCGACTACGATATGTGGTTGCCCGATGGGGCTACAGCACCCACATATTGTCGTGGGAGCTCTGGAATGAGGTCGAGTTGACGGACAACTATAACTTCGACGCTGTGGCGAGATGGCACAATGAGATGGCTGAATACCTAAGAAGGAATGACCCTTACGAACACCTCATAACCACGAGCTCCGATCCGTACCTCGGAGGCCTAGACTCAATGGACTTCGTGACGATACACAGGTATGGTCCCACCTCCTTCAAGGACATAGCGGGAGGCGTCTCGGAGATTGTCAAGGATCTATGGGCGAGATATCAGAAGCCGATCCTGATCACTGAGTTTGGCGCCGACTGGAGATGGTTCAACAGCCCTTACACATATAAGGACATCGAAGGTATCGAGATCCACAACGGCATCTGGCCCTCGATACT
>CAZBDB010000260.1:0-2300 GCA_964490655.1 uncultured Candidatus Bathyarchaeia archaeon
CCTACGCTTGCTGCTGTTTGGAGGATGTTTATTGTTCTTCTTAGGTCTCCTCTGCTTATTTCGAGTATGGCTTCTATTCCTTCATTTGAGATTTTGATGTCTTCTTTCTGGGAGAGTGTGTGGATTCTCTGGACTACGTCTTCTCTTGTTAGGTATGTGAATCTGAAGGGGGCGCATCTTGATTGGATGGGTTCGATTATTTTTCCGCTGTAGTTTGCTATGAGTATGAATCGGGCTGTTGATGTGTATCTTTCCATTGTTCTTCTTAGGGCTTGTTGGGCGTCTCCTGTCATGTTGTCCGCTTCGTCTAGGATGAGAATCTTAAACGATACTGTGCCTATTGATCTTGTTCTTGCGAAGGTTTTTACGGTTTGTCTGACTACGTTTATGCCTCTTTCATCGCTTGCGTTCAGCTCCATGAGGTATTCTCTGTAGCCCGGTCCGTACAGATCGTGGGCTAAGCATAGGGCAGCTGTTGTCTTTCCTGTTCCCGGTGGTCCGGCGAAGATGCAGTGGGGGACATTTCTTGATTCGGCGAAGCTCTTCAGCCTTGCGACGATTTCCTTCTGGTTTATCATATCCTCCAATGTAACAGGGCGGTACTTCTCAGTCCACATCTGGAAGCTCATGATTGTCCTCTCTTCTACTGTAGAACAATCGTTCTATCTCTTAATATATGTGATTTCTAGTCTAATGAGAAGCGGAGGACATTTCACTAGACCTCTTCGATAAACTGAGAATATCAGTAGCCATTATGGAAGAGGTTCCTTCGGTAGGAAAAGAGGACAATTGGGCATTCTTGTCATGTCGGTCTTCATCAGGATGGGAATGCAGCCAGTAAGCAAAGCTTAGTGTTACCCACGTTCTGTCTATGCCCTAGGATATCGTGCTTTGAGAAAACATGCAATTCTAGTCTTTAACCAGGTACTTTTCTACCGCGTCCTCGTCTAGCGTGATTCCAAGCCCGGGCTTCTTTGGGACCTCGGTGAGGCCTTCGATGACTGGCGGAAGTGGCTCCTTGACGAAGTCTTCCTCCATGAGGAAGGCTGTGTCCGCGGGCAGAGTTGCGTTATTGATGACCGAGGCATAGTGAAGGCCAAAAACGTAGTGTATCCCAATGGCGAGGGCGGGAGCTGCGGTCCACACAGGTGCTCCAGCTGCCTCGGCCACCGCCGCGGCGGTGAGGCAGTCATGTAGGTTGGCCAATGAGGGGTGTACGTTGAAGTAGTCGCAGGCTTCGTTCTTGACGGCTCTGAGTACTTCCGTTGCGTCCGGCCCTATATGCCAGGCTAGGGGAATGTCTATCTTCGTCCTTAGGAGACGGTAAAGCTCAGGGTTCCTCCCTTTCAAGGTTTCCCCGGTGAGGGGCAGTGGCTCCTCGAAACACTCAATGTTGTAATCGGCGATCTGTCGAGCGACTTTCAGCGTCTGTCTGAGGTCCCAGCCAGCCCCTCGGTCTATACGTAGAGCGAGCTTGTCGCCTACGGCCTCATGAGTCGCCTTGACCCTCTCAACGGTTGGCGACTCTGGTGAAGTATGGAACTTGAGGGCTGTGAAGCCTTTCTTTACTGCTACGGCGGCTTCAGCGGCGGTCTCCTCCGGTGTTGCTTGGCTCATCACCCAGTAGGCTACTGGCACCCTATCCCTTACTCGACCACCTAGGAGATAGGAAACGGGAACCTTCAAGGCCTTCCCAACTATGTCGTAGAGGGCCACGTTAAAGGGGTGAGGTACATTCATTAGGTTGAGGTCCAAGGGGTTCTTGCCCTTCAGCTTGGAGAACTCCTCTTCTAGGTTCCTCCGCGGTGTCAAAACATGTTCGTTCCAGCCTCCTCCTACCCCGTTGATCCCCTCGTCTGTGTGGACTCTTACAATCGTGGGGTGTCCCCAGTTGCCTTCGGGGACATACTTTTGAATCGGTGGAATGTAGGGGACAGACAGGGGGAATATGTCCAGTTCTGTTATCTTCATGTCGACTCACCATGTAAGCTCTAAGCGTTTGCAGAGTAGATCGGTGCTTTATGATAAAAAGCTATGTGACGCGCCTTTAGACAATGCCGCGAATGAGGGTAGAAGAGGTATCCGAGAATCATATTCTGCTAGCTAGTGAGAGTGTAACTGGGTTAGTGTTATAAATGACATTTAGTTATCAACCAACCAGCAGAAGAATTGTGATCAATGCAAAGTGTGGTGATTAGGATGAAGATTGAGAAGAAGATCGAGGAGTTGGGCATCAAGATACCTGAAGCTCCCAAGCCTATGGGTGCCTATGTTCCGTATGTTGTGGCGGGGCCCTTTGT
>CAZBDB010000261.1:0-2299 GCA_964490655.1 uncultured Candidatus Bathyarchaeia archaeon
GTTTAGAGGAGCTCGACCTTATGGATAGAACACTGATCATTGTCACATCGGATCATGGTGAAACCCTTATGGAGCACGAGTGCTATTTCGACCACCACGGACTTTACGAACCCACCGTTCATGTCCCGCTGATATTGAGGTATCCTGATAAGCTGCCACAAGGAGAACGAATTGAAGGTTACGTTCTTCTGCAGGACCTCACACCTACGATACTTGAGCTCCTAGGATTCGGCGAGAAGGCGAAGGAACTCAAGATGGACGGAAGAAGTTGTCTTCCCTTGATAGACAAAGATATACCCACAAACTATACTGAGTTCTATCTGACAGAGTGCACTTGGATGCGCAAACGCGGCTGGAGGACACCAGAGTGGAAGATTATACAGGGTCTTGAACCCGACTTCCATAACAAGCCGTCCCTTGAGCTATACAATCTCATCGACGATCCAGGTGAAAACAACAATCTTGCCCAAGAAGAACCCAAGGTCACTGAAGTCCTTGAAGAGAGAATGGGGAGATGGGTCAAGAAACGCATGTCAGAAACAGGGAAACCTGACCCCATTCTTGGCTACCGTTTGGGGCTTGACTTAAAGATAGGCTCCATAAAGAAAGCTCGCGATCTCCAAGCTGTTGATGAAAAGGAGAAGTAGCAAAGCCCTTAATACCCTTCAACCAATCTGTGATCAAGAAAAGGAAGTGTGAGATGATGAAGTTAGGATGCAATACTGTGCTTTTCAACAAGCTTGACCTCGATGGGGCTTTGCAGCACATAGCATGGGCGGGCTATGATGGGGCTGAACTGGCTTGTCTCGGAGATATGGCCAGGCACATCGAAGTAGACCGTGACCAATCCTACTACGATGAGATCAAGGATAAAGCCAAGATCTACGGATTGGAACTGTTCGCTATAGAAGCCGCCACAAACATACTTGAAGAAGAAAGGAGAAGATGGCTAGTTAAGGTATTCGAAGCCGCCAAAAGAACAGGAATACCAGTCGTGGCTATAGGTTCTGGAGGGAAAACAGGCGACGGAGACGTTACGCAGAAAGTCTTGAGGTACATCCAAGAATTGGGTGAGCAGGCTGAAAGCTCTGATATAACTCTAGCAGTCAAACCTCACGTCGGAGCCTCCGTCTACAATGCGGAGACCGTAACCATGATGCTTGAGAGGGTTGACTCCCCCGCAGTTGGGGTGAACTTTGACCCGAGCCACCTTTACAGAGTCCAAGATGACCTGGCCGAAGCTGTCGCAAAGATAGGTGGCGAAAGAATAGTTCACAGCCACTTCCGAGACTGCCCCCATCGTGAAAGACCGCCAGGCCTTCCTGAACAACAGGTACCTGGTAGAGGAGAGATTGACATTCCTAGAACTTTGAGAGCTTTGACAGATGCAGGATACGATAAGGTTCTCGACCTAGAGGTGATTGGTGCTTTCACCTATCCGCTTTCCAGGCAGATGGGTACAGCCGCAGAGGCGAGGGGATACCTTCACCGATGCCTTAAGGAACTGAGATTGAAGTAGACGATAATAGGATGAAAGAACCAGATCCAAGTCAACGTTTTCGGAGGAGCAGAAAGTGGTTTTGAAAGTCGGCGTCGTAGGTGTACCATATCCGCAAGGGATAGGAATGACCCATGCAAACTGTTACGTTCAGGATCCGCTAGCTGAACTCGTCGCCGTATGCGATATTATGAAGGAGAGGGCGGATAACGCTGCCAAGAAGTTCGGCGTTGAAGCCTACTATAGCTTGCAGGACATGCTTGAAAGGGAGCCGGACTTAGATGTTGTAGATGTCTCGACAGGAGGACATGAGAATGGAAGCCTGCATTACGAACCGACCATGCTCGCCTTGGAGTATGGCAAGCACGTTCTTGTTGAGAAGCCCCTTTCAAATGATATTAGCGAAGCTAGGGAGATAGTTGACAAAGCCAGACAGAAGAAGCTCTACCTCGGCTGTAACCTAAACCACTACTTCACGCCACCTGCTGAAAGAGCAAAGAAATACATGGAAGACGGGGAGATAGGCGAGCTCATTTACTGCCTACATAAGATGGGGTTCCCAGGAGGCGAGCAAACCTACTCTGGGCCTTCGGCGTCTCCAAGAATTAGGGGATATCCATACTTTCATGTGAAAGCATTTCTCTCCCATCCCTTCAGTGTAATGCGGTATTTCTGCGGTGACGTAACACATGTTCAAGCGTTTCTGGGTCGGCCGAGTTATAGGAAGAAGGCTGGCGACCTTATGATCTCGATGAACAGCATACACGTGAAGTTCGTTAACGACTGCGTCGGGTACCTGCT
>CAZBDB010000262.1:0-2298 GCA_964490655.1 uncultured Candidatus Bathyarchaeia archaeon
ATCTTGATTTGACGTATAAGTAGTCATACGGATCGTGTGCTGGAACAGACATCACGACACCAGTAGCTTCATCTGGGTCGACAAAGTCAGCCATCAGAATCCGTACGGAATCGCCCGTCACCGAATTGAAAACTATTGTTCCTTCCAGAATGCTACCTGATATCTCCCCCATAATCCCGACGTTTTTTCCTTGATGCGTTAGCTTCTGACATGATGATCTTGAAGTGATCCATGACTCACCATTGATTTCTGCTTCAACGTAATCTGCTTTTGGATTCAGCCACAGGTTGGTTACGCCGGATATTGTTTCAGGTCTCAAGGTCGATGCTGGAAAGACTCTTCCTTCTTTGTCTCTGAACTTGATGATGGTGTACTCCTTGATTGTTGCGCCCTTCCATTCAGAGACATCAGCCTCAGCAGCATCTAGGCTCACGGGATGATTGCATCGAGGACGCCAAGGCAGATGGTAATCTCTTTGAATCAGATATCCCTGTTCACGCAGCTTCTGGAACTGCCATTGGATAAACCTGCTGTACGATGCATCTATGGTTGAGACTTTGGCTCGAAGATCAAGGGAAATGCCGAGCTTCTCCAAAGATCGCAGTATGGTCCTTTCGAGATATTTTTCGACATCGATCGGTGACCTTAGCTTTTCAGCGTCTTCTGTCGGGATTCCGTACGCTGGTCCGTTCTTTGGGTTGTCACATATCTTCTCATAGATTGCTATGCAGTCTATCCCCGTGGCATGAAATCCCAGCGGAAAGAACACGTTGAAGCCTTGCATTCTCTTGAATCGAGCGATAACATCGGGTATCACATAGGATCTTCCGTGGCCTACATGAAGCGCTCCAGATGTGGTTGGATACGCAAAGAGCATGTAGAACTTCGGCTTGTTTTGATCTGGTTCCGATTCAAAAACCCGTGAGTCTCTCCACCGACGTTGCCACCAAGATTCTCTAAGCCTTGCCTTGGAGAACCAACTCACTCACCATTGTACTAATCAATGTACAATCCAGAATTTAAGGGTTCATTCCTAAGTACTGGCTCAATGTTGAACTACCTTGACTTTGTCAACCTCAACAGAAATAAGATCTAGATCACTACGTAGTTTTAGGTTTAGCTCTTGAGCAGCGGTTATATGGGACAGGTTACAGACCGAGACGCCGAGATGGTGAATCTGTTGATCAAGGACCCGGATTTATCTCTCGATGAACTGGGTGCGAAACTCGGCGTTACGAAGCAGGCCGTAGCTGAGAGAAAGAGGAAACTAGAGGAAGCAGGCTTCACAAAGAGCTTCTATTTCTGGAACATATCGCCAAGATTCGAGTGCACGAAACGGGTTCTCGTGAAAACTGAAAAGGGTTCCAAGCAAATCAATTGCATCACCGACATACTTCATCGGTTTAATCCTATGGTCGTCTTCTTCAGAACTGAACCGGAGGAATTCTTCGAAGGCAAAGCTGCCTCCGTCTCCGAGACAATCAGCGAAGTCGAGGGCATGCTACTCTTCAACAATGAAGAGGAGGAAAAGCAGCTAAGGGTCGAGCTTGAACAGATCGGCATAAGTAACGTATCTATCGAGTTCGTTCTATTCTCAAGACTGCTCGGAGAGAAGTGCGAGGTAACGCTGAAGACGCCAGAGCAAGTGGAGGACATAGCAAGGGATGTTGCCCAACACCTTTCGTCTGAGGCTTCTGTCCATGCTGTCCTATACGAGAGATATGAACGACCTGTGGATCAGTTTGACCTGATAGTAATTCGAGACGAGAGGTTCCAGCCGAAGGCAGACAGCTACGAGAGAAGAGTTGAAAAGACGCTGCTGGACTACCATTTCACGAATCTCCGATGGTTCATGAGATCGAAAGACAAATGGCTTAAGAACATGAAAATCATCTATGCCCGAGATGAAACCTTGAGAAGAAAAATACAAAGAAAGATAAACAGCATCAAGAGCTAAGAGAAACGTGACCTGAATTTGCCAGAAGTGACCCTGAAGTCAGTGAAAACATACCTGGCAACTGATATTGCTAAACACCGATACGTACTTCAAGGGATTCATTGAATAGCCTAGAAGACTTATCAGAATTATCCAGGGAAATAGATTCAGGGAAGTCTAGGATCTGCACAAATGAGCATCAAACGACTGGAATTCGTACTCACAGAGAAGTGTAACTCTCGATGTGCCCACTGTCAGGGCGCTCACTCTCCTGAAAGCGAAGGGGTCATAGAGATAGAAGACGGCTTTAACTATCTCGAAGAGACAACTTCGGTAACAGAACTGGATTCTTTCATGATCTT
>CAZBDB010000263.1:0-2291 GCA_964490655.1 uncultured Candidatus Bathyarchaeia archaeon
CAAAGTCTGGGAGGTAATTGAATGAAAGGAAAACTCGTGAAGTCTGCACTTTTCTGTCTCGGCGTTATCATCATCGCAGCTTCCCTAGCATCTGGGTTCATTACGTACTATTACCCTGTCTATACAGAAATAGGGAGAGAAGAGATCCCGGTAGATGTCCATATAGACATAAACAACATAACATACGTACCTCTGCCAGGACCAGTTTTTTCTACGCTTATTAAATATAGGACTGCTTATCGGCTGAGGGACTATGCACTTTTGACCTATCTCTTCTCAGGCATAGGGCTAGTCTTAATCGTAACAGATTATGCGCTAAAAGAAAGATTGAAGGGGTGAGGGAGTCTTGAGAGGGAAGAGGTCTTTCAGTTTATTAACTCTCTTTGTTATGCTCAATATGCTGTTGTCTCAGGTTGCAGTTCGAGCAGCTGCATCAGAACCTCAAAGCCAGAGCAACTCATACACCATGAGGATTGAGCCAATCGCCGATACATATGTGGCAGAGATGAATCCCTGGCGAAACAACCAGTGGAGTCCACAGCTATGTGTCTGGTCCTCACATGAGTTTCCAGGTGCACCCTATCCGATGGACAATTACACTTCATTCCTCAAGTTCGACTTGACTGACATTCAGCCATATACTGAGATCAAATCGGCAGTGCTCTTTATTCGTGTCTTTGAACGTTCAGTCGAATCTACTCTTGCCAGTGTGATAGGTGCTCATCAGTATTCAGACAACTCTTGGGCTGAGAACAGACTAGTATGGGCTACCGTCAATTGGGATGCTTTGGATCAGACTCTAGTTGACACAGTTCGGATAGATCGTGATACGGTTCAGAGGCAATCATGGTTCAGTTGGTTAGTAACCGAAGAAGTCGATAGGGCCAAGGGTCGCCTTCTGACTCTGGCCCTGAGGGCCGAGAACGAAGTCGAGTCAATCTTCTTCCACTCACGAGAGACATCGTTCAAGCCCTACATCCTGATCAATCCACGTGTGAACCTGGACATATATTGCATAGGTAACGATGGAAGAGCCTTAAGGGGAGCAACGATCGAGCTATACGACACCGATAATCATTTAGCTGGAACCGCTGGGACTAGCTCCACCGGCTGGGCTAGGTTTGAAGGTATCTATCCAGATAGATATAGGATAGCAGCGGGCAAGGAAGGGTGGAGATTAAGAACCGTTGAGAGGACAGTAAGAGGAGAGGATCTAACAGAGACAATAATGCTGGAGCCTATAACTTTCATCGAGACTCTCTTAGGTCTGGCAACCATGTCAGTGGCAATAGCCGTCGTTGCCTTGATAGTTCTGAGAAGAAGAAGAATCCAGCGCCGGCGACAATCTGATGATACAGAACAAACCTCTCCTCCAGTCGAACTGCTCACCTCCTTGAGACAGCATGAGACTAGCGCAGAAGGAGTAGAAGATGAAGGATTGAAGTTTGTGACGTTATGGCAAATAAAGGAAAGGGGAAAGATATGAGTCGTCTTAAGATCTTAGTTGCTGGTCTTATCTGTGGTCTGATCATCTCGTTAGCCTTTAGCGTCAGTGTCGCATGGGAGCTGATGAAGAGTCAAGAGTTATATCGTGCTGTTGACACGATGGAAGAGAAAGGAATTACGCTTCCGCCTCTGTTTCCAGAAATATTTCCCATCTGGTTCCTGATAGGATGGATCATATACATCTCCTTATTTGCCTTGATTATCGTTCTACTTCTTCGGATGATAAGAAATGAGAATGAGAAGATGAAGGTGGAACAGAAAACGTCGTAGCGGTAGGTGGATGATAGGCATATGTCTAGTAATGTTTCTGTCAAGCATGAGGGGAAGCGTTGGAAGATCTACTACTATTCTATAGACAGCTTTGAGTATGACCTAACCAAGTTTGGCGACTTCTTAGAGTCTGTTGAGGAAAGAGGGGAAGAGGTTTCATCCATTATTCCGAACATGGGCTTTGTCAAGACAAGCATAGTTCTAGGCACAAGTTTTCAGGGAGTTAAGGGTTTTGCGGTAATCGCCAAGATCAGAGGAGAAAGGGAAGGATGGATCTGTCCAAACTGTGGGATCCGAACCTACGCCCTCCCGTACGCTGATGATCCCGCTCACTATCGCTGTCCATACTGCGAACACCATTTCAGAAGACAGGATGATGGATCATTCAAGCGATGGGACGAATGGATGTACTACAAGCCAACGAGGGGAGAGATATAATGGCAATGAACCTAAGATAGGAGAGGTGACTAGCCTAATGAAAGATTGGAAGGTTGTAGTTTTCGTAGTCCTAGTTG
>CAZBDB010000264.1:0-2290 GCA_964490655.1 uncultured Candidatus Bathyarchaeia archaeon
TCAACGAGAAAGCTGTGAGAAAGCATCTCAAGGAAGGCGAGACCTACTTCGACGATGAATAGGCTCCTTCTTCCCTTCTCTGAAGAGCAGAATCCATCCATTCTCTGATGCTTATTCGCTGTTTGCTAGCCCGCTCAACCATATCCTTATGTTTGCTACGCCAAGGACCCTTGAACGGGAGAAGCCCCCCGTGCATGTTATGACAGAGATTGTACCATAGACAAGCAGTAAGCCAAATCTTGACAGGAGTCCTCTCCTGACCAAGATTGGCATAGACCCGTAGAATCTCATTCTTCGGATCGAAACCAAGATCGACATAACCCAGATCGAGGAAGAGAAAGTGCATCGGTATGCCTAGCAGCCACTTGTCAAGCCCCAACGTATAACCGAACAGTAACTGCTCAAGCCTGTCCCTCTCTGTTCCTGCTTTGCGGGCTGGGATGCCCCATCTTCCTGTGCCTATGCCGTAGATCCACCTCTCAAAGTAACGCAGCATATTATGATGACAATCAGACAATCCATGAACCCCACTCGCAATATGACAACAGACCGTGTAAAGCTCTCCCTTCCCAGGGTCGGAGATCGACTCAAGACTCTCCTTGTACTCTCGAAGATGAATCGGATAGATCTTCGGCAAACCGGCCAACTCGGAAATCTCATCATCCAGCTCAAAGCCACGCCCCCCGTCCTCAAAACAGTCCCTATTCACCTGAGCATAGTCCCGGTTCTTCCAAGTGAAGAAATCAAGAGGAAGAAGCATCCGCTCAATCATCAATTTCTGCAGCTTTGTCAGCCCCTCTACAGGCCCAAGCCACTCATATGTTCGGTCGATGAAACCCTTGGCGAAGGGGAACTTCTCAAGCGAACTCTCCTCAGGCTTGCCTTCTAGGCAGGCCATCAAGACCTCATATATCGTCCCCATAGTCTCACTCTCAAAGGGTTGAGTCGACTTCGTATCCCACCACATAGAACCCATCCAGCAACCATTGTGGAAAGAACGATCACCTAGGCGCCCTTTACTGATCGCACCCAGCAATTCATCAACAGTGACCGGAAGTCCATTATCACAAGGAACCAAACTCCCAATGTGAGCCCGAATCTTCCGAGTCTCATCGTCCAAAGGCCCCAATCGCCTCTGCATCTCATTGATATGTTCTATCTCTTCATCCCAATCCTTCTCTTGACCCGGCCAAGTCCAAACAGACCAAGTCCTCATCACATTTCCAGAATCATCCGCAACAAGCCTAGAAGGCCCGTCAGTCCTCTCCACAAAACCGAGGGACCTCTCACCCGTATAAACAGCCTCGAACCCAGGAGAAACCAGACCATACGGCACCAAACCCTTCTTCACACTCATCACCCAACCTTCTTATCCCATCACAACTAGCTAATACCAAGTAGACGCCCCGATATTATATACTGCATCTGATTAAACAAACTCATAGAGGAGAAAGGCAAGATGAGCAAAATCTGTATTAGGGTTGTTGCAGGCGAATGTCAGGGGGGACGCCACAAGATAGGAGACAAGTTTGGAATAGACTACGATGATCCAGCGACTCCTCAGGGAATCTGCCTTGGAGCCTTCGGGTCAATATTTTCTACATCATGATTCTCCTAGGCGACGGCCAATTCCGCTGGGAAGAAAGAAAGACTAAGACAAGGCTTCAGTGTCCAGACCCCAAAGGCATAGTCCTAGAGATAGAGAAGCTAGTTAGCTGAAAGGTACACGAAGAAGTAGAGAGTTGCGCTCCTTTTTTCTCCCCAGCTGCCTTTCCCAATCCAGCACGGTCTAGACTATTCAGTCCGCTTCCCAAGTGTTTCGGAGAGGTCTCTTATCGCCGCTGCGAGAGTGTGGGTTTCGAGAGTTCTGATCTGATCCCCAAGATGTCTAATCGCCTTTGCCAAGTCAGCGACTGCAGACGCTAATTCTTCCTCGGATGCTGATTTCCTTGCCAGATTTTTCACCTCCTTCGGAACAATCTGTCTGACTTCCCATCTAAGCAGAGACCCTTTTCTTAGCTATCTAGTTCCTTTCCCACTCTGGATTCTTTTCCTTGAGCTCTTACAGGACCGTTCTCTTAATCTCTTCCGTGGGGATTCCCTCACGCACTTCGGTTTGAGCCTTCCTGGTTATATCACGAGCGCCATCCGCGGGGGCCCCTGATTTGACCATGCTGACAACGACTTTTCCAACGATAGAATCTTGGCTTCTCCCATCCCTTTTGGCTAGCTAGCATGTGCTGGCTATGAATGCGTCGGTGAGGAGATATAGATTTTGTCTTCACAACTG
>CAZBDB010000265.1:0-2286 GCA_964490655.1 uncultured Candidatus Bathyarchaeia archaeon
GTGGGATTCGAACCCACGTACCCCTACGGGACGGGATCTTGAGTCCCGCGCATATGGACCCTACGCGCGAGGATTGACCTAGCTCTGCTACCCCCGCATCCGCTCGACTAAGTAACTCTAACCTTCTATTATCTCTTTTCCATCAAAGAACATTGACAAGTGTGGACGAACGGACATCTGGACACCGGACTTGACAACAGTGGGGCGCAGAATTCCATGTGAAACAATGCCATAAACAAGGCAATCGTGAGTTGCGCTTCTGCATCTTTGGGTACGAGGATTATCCTAGTTGCACTAGCGGATTCTTGTTCCAATCTTCTCCCCATTCACTGCTGAGATTATGTTCTCGGGTCTGAAACCATTGACCACAACAGTCTCTATTCTCCTCTTTTCGAGAATTCGAACGGCCTCGGGGTCAAGTATCTGATGGATCCCAACCCTATGACTCTCTTCTTCAAGCATACCGGATAGCTGACCAAAACTTAGCTCGTCAATCTTTCTTGCATCAGAATGCTTTCTCGGATCCTTCGTGTATATCCCATCTTGATCTGTAGCCTTAACGATGAGACCAGCGTCGATACTCGAAGCAACCATCGCCGCAACAGCATCAGTAGTCATCCCAGGCTTCAACCCCCCCATGAAAGCAATACCTTCATCCTCGAAAATCTTCGCCGCTTCATCTACAGACGTTGGAACACTCTTCGCCCCTAAGCCCATGAGTTTGGTCGCCAGGATCTGGGCGAATATACGAGAAACAGAGATAGCTATCTCATCCTGCTCATCATCGCCTAGACCTGCTTCACGAGCCAGTTTGATGAAATCTCTGGCAACAGACCCACCCCCAACAACGACGATGAATTGATGACCAAAACCTCTAAGCCTGCCAAGGACATTGGCGTATCCTCTAATCATCTCAGCGTTTGGCGGCGAAGCTATCACTGAACCGCCAATCCGAATGACAAGTCTCACCGGCGGCACCACCGAGACAGAATCTACCATAGCCAATATAAAATCTCTTTCCGGATGATCCTTGAAGAGCCTTTGAGTCCCTTATCACAGAGGACATAGATGTTTATTATCAACAGAACACATTAGGATTAACTCTCTTCGAGGACTAGCGGCGATGATCGAGATAATCTTCCTAGGAACAGGCGGAGGCAGGTTCGCAATGATAACACAGCAGAGAAGGACAGGCGGAATCAGGATACTCTCAGAAGACTTGAACTTGCACCTCGATCCGGGGCCAGGTGCCTTGATATACTCACTTCAGGAAGGCCTAGACCCGCAGAAAATCAACGCTATTCTTGTTTCCCACTCACACACTGATCATGTCAGTGACGCGCAAGTTCTGATAGAGGCTATGAGCCTAGGGACGAGGAGCAAGCGGGGATTGTTGGCTGCTCCCAACAGCGTCCTTCACGGCAACGAGGTCTGTGGGCAGTCTATCTCGAACTATCATCAGAGCCTCCCCGAAAAGGTGATAGACACCAAAGTCGGAGTGAATTTCAACATCGGAGACCTAGAAGTCCAAACAACAAGAGCAGAACATTCCGATCCCGATGCAGTTGGCTTCCGATTCGTAACAGCTAAGTATGGTGACTTCGCCTACACGTCCGATTCAGAATACTTCGACGGCATAGAAGACTTCTACAAAGGTGTAAGGCTACTCATCCTATGCGTGTTAAGACCCTACGGAAGGCCATGGAAGGGACACATGACGACACAAGACGCCATAAAGATCGTGGACAAAGTTCAGCCTGAAATGACCATAATGACCCACTTGGGAATGGGAATAATATTCAAGGCGAGAGGCGAGGCCCAGATCATTGAAACGAAGACAGGTATACCAACGAAGCCCGCGACGGACGGCATGCGCATCTTTCTTGCTGAAGAAATCCGGGTGGGAGCACCGAAGACACAGATGGGCTTGAGCGATTTCTTGACTCATGGCGAACACTAAAGAACTCATTCGGGTACGAAGATTCCTTCAGCCAATTCTCGCATTCCCTTCTTCTCTTCGGGCTGGCCGAACTGAAGGTGCTCAATCCTATGCATCGCCGTCGCATCTTGTTCAAACGGTCGGAGTTCTTCAGGCGCGTACAAGGTCGTCGGCAGGCTTTGGCTCAGCGCCACCTTGTTCTCCTTCTTGTACCGCCAGACCGTGTTGTCAAATGCTATGAACTTGGGTAGGAGCTTGCTCAGTTCGCTCTCCAGCTCCTTCTCCTTCTGCGGGAAGGATTGAATGTGGATGCTCTCATCAGAGTAAAGCTCTAGCCAGATAGCTTC
>CAZBDB010000266.1:0-2283 GCA_964490655.1 uncultured Candidatus Bathyarchaeia archaeon
AGGTCTAGGGCCTCTTCTGGACACCATTCTATGCACTTAGGATCGCCGTCGCATAGGTCACAGACGAAGACTACCTTCCTCTCTGGATGTAGCATTATAGCGCCGAAGTCACACGCCTCGATGCACCATCCGCATCCATTGCATTTATCTTCGTCCACCATGATCAGGCCCGTCTCTTCCGATCTTGTCAGAGCGTCTCTTGGACAGGCGGATACGCAAGGAGCGTCTTCACAAAGTCTGCAGGTTACTGATAGATTGACAATTGTGTCCAGACGTACAACTCGTATCCTCGACTTAGTTGGGTTGAACGTCTTCTCTTTCTCGTATGAGCATGCGTACTCGCAGACGCAGCAGCCGACGCATTTCTCCGGGTCGGCCGATACGAATTTCTTGGCGTGAATTGAAGCCATATGAGTCTCTCCTCGTATTTCTCCTACTTGCCCTTCCGCGGTTTATTAACCTTCTCTTCTACCATGTCAGCTAGGTCTTGAAGCCCGATCTCCTTTAGCTTCTCAACGGTTGGAACTCCTTCCTTAGTCCATCCTCTGCATGAGTAGTAGTCATCCAGCATGAAGTCCAGTTCTTTTTGAGTGATGTAGCTTCCTTTCGAGACTGTGTCATCTGGTATCGGTGTGCTCATCACCTTCGGTGGGAGGTGATCATCCTTCCTAGTCAAGCCTTCGCGGATGTTGAATAATCTACCTAGATTGCTGATTCTTTCTCCCGTGAGCCTGAGCTCCTCAGGGGTCATCTCGATGCCCGTGGTTAGCGTGTAATATTTCGCTAGGTCATCGAAGCCCTCATAGTATGTGCCTCTGGAGAACTTACATACTATCAACGAGTCGATTACGGTATACAAGTCTTCAATCTCTATGACCCGTTTGGCCCTGCCTTTCTCAACCTTGAAACGGTCAACTGTCCCTTTGAGATCCAATCCGTAAGCTCCATGCCGGTTATGGTCTGCCCCGCGGAACGAGACTGCATAACCCATCGCCGCTGTCTTAAGACCCCTAATATCGTAACCTGTCATCTCAAGCCCCTTGATATGGTTGGCATACTTCTTGGCGCCTTTTCCGATCTTCTCAGCAGCCCTCTTAACGCCTTCAGCCAAGATATCTCCCACACCCTCCCGCATACCGATCTTTCTAACGAGTTCAACCATCGCCTCGCCGTTGCCGAAGTTTAGGTCAATGCCATCCGTGTCCTCCTTGGTCAGGATTCCATGTTCGTAGCAGTCCATCGCGAATCCGACGATGTTACCAGCAGACAGGTTGTCAAGTCCGTAAACGTTGCATAGGTCCATAGCCTTGATTATGGCATCTAATCTGTCTACGCCGCAATGAGGGCCGAAGGCCCAGAGGGGTTCATACTCGACTCTTGTGGACGTGCCTTTGTAAGGTCCCTCTGGAACGAGGGCTATGTGCTCGCAGCGCATGGCGCAGGATGAACAACCGACGATCTTAACGACGTATCTTTCGTTCAGGTATTCGCCGCTCACCTTCTCCGCGCCCTCGAAGGTAGCATTAGTGAAGTTTCTCGTGGGCAAGGCGCCGAGGGAGTTGTGAACTAGGACGTTAAGTGCGGTCCCCAAAGTCCGATACTTGGTTGTTGCAGGCCCCTTCATCCTCTCATGGAGCATCTTCACGAACTCCAAAAACTCCTCGGGCTTCGCAACATTGACGTCCTTTGTCCCTCGGATAGCTATGGCCTTCAGGTTCTTGGACCCCATGACGGCGCCCATTCCAGTTCTCCCTGCGGCCCTCGTATGATCGTTAAGGATGCATGCAACTCTGGACAGCTTCTCCCCAGCGGGTCCTATTGCGGCGACGCGAATGTAGTAGTCTCCGAGCTCATCCTTTATCGCGTCCTCCGTCTCCGCCGAGGATTTACCCCAAAGATGCTTGGCGTCCATCAGTTGGATGTCGTCATCGTCTATCCACACGTAGACGGGTTTCTCCGATCTGCTCTCGAAGATTACGGCGTCGTAGCCTGCTCTTTTGAGCTCGGCGCCGAAGAATCCGTGTGCTTTTGCTTCTCCCACCGCGCCTGTCAGGGGAGATTTTGACACGAAGGCGTGGCCGTTCCCAGCTGTAGGCGCCATTGTGCCGCTTAGCGCTCCCGTTGCAAGTACAAGTGGATTATCAGGGCTGAGCGGATCCACGCCGGGCTTAGAGTTGTCCATCAATAGTCGCATTCCAAGTCCGATTCCGCCGATGTATTTCTTAGCCATGTCCTCCTTCAAGGGTTCAGTCTTTGTTGCTCCTGTTGAAAGGTCGATCCTTA
>CAZBDB010000267.1:0-2273 GCA_964490655.1 uncultured Candidatus Bathyarchaeia archaeon
TCATAATCGGTGCAAACGCCGCGGGAACCGATGCGGCAGCCGCAGCTAGAAAGACCGATAGAAAAGCAGAGATAACCATAATAACCAATGAATGCAGAGGCGCCTACTCACGTTGCGGCCTTCCATTCGTCCTGAGTGGACACATCCCAAGACTCGAAGACCTAGTCGTCTACCCGACAAGATACTACAAGATGATGAAATACGACCTCAGACTGGGGACCGAGGCAACAGAGATCGACACAAAATCCAGAACCGTCAGCACCTTAGACGAGAACGGAAAAGAGGAGACACTCCAGTATGACAGTCTCATATTGGCTACGGGCGCACGTCCGTTTAAGCTACCAATAGAAGGGATAGACAA
Organism: uncultured Candidatus Bathyarchaeia archaeon; assembly: GCA_964490655.1. Classification (GTDB taxonomy): domain Archaea; phylum Thermoproteota; class Bathyarchaeia; order Bathyarchaeales; family WAQA01; genus CAZBDB01. Next base: position 362 of record CAZBDB010000267.1, read on the forward strand.
AGAAGGAGTCTTCACCCTTCACACGTTGAATGATGCAGAGAGAATATCCAAGGTCATGGAAAAGGCACGATCAGGAGTTGTGATAGGGTCAGGTCTCGTCGGCCTAGAAACCACGGAAGCCTTCACAGAGAAAGGTATAGCGACCACCGTCATTGAGATGCTTCCGTGGGTCTTGCCGAGACTTCTGGACAAGGATATGGCCCAAGACATCCAAAAGAGGTTCGAAGAGAAAGGTGCACACTTCATCTTGCGAAAGCCAGCTGAGGCCATCCTAGGAGATACCAGAGTAAAATCTGTATCCGTGGATGGAGAAGAGATTCCTGCTGACATAGTAATCAACGCCGCAGGTGTAAGACCCAACGTTGAGTTGGCTAATAAAGCAGGTATAGTCATCGGAGAGACGCGTGGAATAAAGACCAATATCCGTATGCAGACCAGTGCTGATAACGTGTATGCAGCCGGAGACTGCGCTGAGACAACACACATGGTAACTTACAGGCCCGCTTTGCCGCTCTTAGGATCGACAGCTGTCAGAGAAGGCAAGGTGGCCGGGGTGAACGCTTCGGGCGGATACGCGATCTTTCCTGGAACTCTATTCTCATGGGTATCGCAAATGTTCAACCTTGAGGTCGGCGCGACTGGTCTGACAGAGTTCTGGGCAACTAGATTTGGTATAGAAGTTGCCACTGGAAAGATAAGCGGCCACACAAGAGCGCCTTATTACCCTGGAGCCCGGTCAATAAGAGTGAAACTGATAGTTGAGAAGGAGACAAAAAGGATCGTGGGCGCTCAGATTGCAGGCGGGGAAGAGGTGACCCAGCGAATAAACGCTCTATCATTGGCCATTCAGAAAAGGATGACAGTCTACGAACTTGTGAAGGCTGACACCTGTTACGCTCCGTCAGTATGTGAGACTTGGGAACCCATGATTCTAGCCGCTGAGATGGCGATCAGAAAGCTATAGAGGGATGCTTTTACAGAGTTGCCGAAAGGCTTTCCCAGTGTCCATATCTAGCTAGCTGCTCTAAGTTCAAAACCAAAAATCTCTGAAACTGCAATGCATATGACGCGTGGATTAGAGGCATATCCTCCTGCGGCGTTCACCCCAGCTGTCGTGCCTTGTCTAACTGCGTTCGTTCCAAGCTGGTAAAGACATGGCAATCCTGTAATCGAGCTTTGAGACTCCACACAGTCTCCAGCGCGCGCGCTAATGTGGGTCCAGATAGGCCTGAAGTGCGTAGGCTGCGGCGTCTGCACCTTCCTCTGTCCCACGTGCTGGTGCTTCGACGTCTTGGACGAAGCAACGGAGAAGCGAAAACAGTTAGAATATGGGACTCATGCCAGTTTCCCCTCTTCACACTGGAGGGCTCTGGACATAACCCTCGACCTTCAGCAAAGGAGAGGATGAGGCAGAGGATCATGCACAAGTTCAATTACTTCGTCAGGAACTTTGGCGAAAGCTTCTGCGTAGGCTGTGGAAGATGTGTCACGAAGTGTCCTGTTAACCAAGACATCAGAGAAATAATTCAAAACATATCGACTAGGTAGGTGTGTAGAAGATGAGCAGCCCATATGTCCCGGATCTCGCAATCGTCAGAAAGATCACAATAGAGAACGAAGTGAACGACATCAAGACGTTTGAGCTTAGTCTCCAGGACCCGGAAGCGATGAAGAACTTCAAGTACAGATGCGGACAGTTCGCGGAGATCTCTGTCTTCGGCGCAGGAGAGTGTCCGATAGGCATAGCTTCATCCCCCGCAGATGAAGACTACATCCAATTCACTGTGAAGAAGGTCGGCGTTGTAACCACAGCCCTGCACAACTGCGAAGAGGGAACGGTCATAGGGGTCAGGGGACCATACGGCAACGGGTTCCCTCTGGAGAGGATGGAGGGCCGGGATGTTGTCATTGT
>CAZBDB010000268.1:0-2271 GCA_964490655.1 uncultured Candidatus Bathyarchaeia archaeon
CGCAACCTGCATCCAGCTCAATCGTGACGGAACCATATTTGCAGGAATGTTCATCGAAGCTTCAATCCTAGTCGATCTTATCCATCCCTCCTTCCCTCGCCCACTCCGAGATGAACCTCCAGTGCGACGCGTACCTCTTATCCATCAGGAAGAAGTTACACCAGTCGTCCCTATGTCTTATACCTCTTCCCATTGCCTGATTCGCTGCTCTGAAGGCATCCATCAGGTACCACCTTTCGCCAAGTCTTGGCCGCTTCTTATCGAAGTATCGGATCTGAGCCTTAACGATTGGATCCCCGTAATCGGCGTACGGGAGCCCAACGAGGAAGATGCCTCTAGCCTCCTCATATGGGAAATTAGATCCTTCAGCGTTTCTCCCTCTAAATACAGCGAAGAGAACAGCTCCCTCCTTTCTCTTGGAAGCCTCCTTGTACTCGTCGACGATCTTGGCGTTCTCGGAGGCTCTTGCGCCCTCAATGAAGACCGTTTTCTCACAGAAGTAGATGCCCTTCCTCCCCTTCTCTAAGATGCCATTATAAGCCCAGTTCTTGTAAGCGTTCAGCATTAACCCTCTCTGCGGGAAGAAGATTAGGACGCCGTTCGGAACCTTGGCAACGATCTTGGAGATCCTTTCGCCATAAGATCTGATCATCTGCGTGCTCCTCTCCTTGAATCGGGTTGTGACTTTGGTGTCGATGAAGGTTCGGATATTCTCGGGCTTTGCTATTGCCGAGTACGTCTTGGCTTCTGCCTTTTCGATACCTAAAACATCGGTGAACAGCCGCAATGGTGAGAGTGTTCCTGACATTATCAATGCACTGTGGGACTCCTCGATCACAGGCTGGATTGCCAAGCTTGGGTCTAGACACCTGTACTCAATCAAGCCTAGACCTGCTCGGGATCGTCGATAGATTGCAGCGTAACTTTCACCCTCGCTGGACTCCACCAATGACAAGAAGTTTAGAACTCCGTTCAGATAGCAGATCGGGATCATGTCCCGCCTGATCTTATATAGCCTGACCTCGTCCACTACAGGTTCCAGTAAATCCACAAAAGTGGAAATCTCCTCGCCTATGAGGTTCTCAAGCTCGCTGCGGAGATCTGATCCATCCTTTACTGTTGGCTCGGCTGAGACGTTGTCATCTATGTAATCCTTAAGGTCGTCGATGGATTCAGATGGGGCGTCCACAAGCTCAAGCTCCCTCTTAGCGGCGTTCAGACTTCTCTCTGAGAGGGTGTCGCTTAGGGCTTCTTGGCCAACCTTGTCTGCGTTGTGCGCTTCATCAAAGATTAGGATCTTGCCGGCGATCTCAAGATTTACTTTGGTCCTTATGGCCTCATTGAATATGTATTGATAGGGAGCTACAACGACAATGCAATCTTCGGCGATCTTCCTAGCCAGAAAGTAGGGGCAATAGGATTTGCTTCTACCGATGTTGAGCAATCTTCTTGTTGAAAGTACAGGCGGAAGGCGTGGGCTGAGAAGACTGGAGTTGAAAGACGATTTATATCGGCACCTTCCAGCTTTCCTTAGAACGTTACAGGCCTCAACGGCTTCAAGCGGCGGCAAGCGTCTGCAAATCGTGTTCAGGCAGAGGTTCTGTCTGCTGGCAAGACTGACAGCCGAGAACTCCGTTCCCACTTTAACGTTTATCTGCTCGACCTCGTGAAGAACTTGCCTGACCTGCTCGTGTGTTCTAGTTGCATATACAACCTTCCTTCCCAAGGAGAGGGCAACAGATAGGGAGCAGGCAGTCTTCCCAAAGCCATTACAAGCCTCAGCGACCAGGACACCACGGGTGGCTAGGATTCGTTCCGTATCCTGCATAAACTCAAGTTGCTGGGGATAGGGGGAGTAGGGGAAAAGCGCTGCAAACCCTTCTTCCACTGATCGCCTAGCTTTCTCGCTTTTCAAACCTCTCAATTTCTTCTTGTTGCGGTAGGATAGGAGCTTACCGCAGCTTCGACAGAAACGGCTCTCTCTGAACTCTTCGAGCGAGCGTTCTGTACCACACTTGGGGCAGACGTAGGTGGCCAAAGCAACAGCCTTTCCTATGGATTCACGGTCTCAGCTTCGATGATTGCTAGCCTATTCTACTGGGGAACAGGTTAGTAAGTGTTGTCAAGACTCATTTTCAGCTGCTTCTCGGCCAATGCGACTCAACTCCAGCTAGAGATGCATATTAGAAGATCGTCTGGCAAGTCACAATTTGTGATTTCCCCTCGTGACTTAGCTTTAAATCCGGGGCTAGAGATGTGTTCAACAAGGTG
>CAZBDB010000269.1:0-2264 GCA_964490655.1 uncultured Candidatus Bathyarchaeia archaeon
GCGGAAGATACGGCCTTCTCAACCATGCCACTAAGAGTTTCATCATTTCCTTCAAACTCGACGAGGCAGGATGCCACCCCTCCGTATATTATGGCGTCGTTCACCCTACCCATCGCCTCCCCACGATCCGGATGGACTGGCATGATCGGGGCGTACCCGTGCGCATATCTTATCGATCTCGGGTTAAGTCCCAATTTGGCGAGCTTGTGTATGCCCGTCTCGACGATTCTTCCTGAGACTTGTGTAAATCCGGCGACCGAGGATGTTGGAGCTAGGATAATGGAAAGATCTGTGGGCTTAACGCTGCAAAGGCTCGCTACGTATTCTATTGTCCTCTCGGGGGGATACTCAGAGGCTTCGAGGACGAGGACCGCCTTGTCCGCCTTGTCTCGGTAGTCTATCATCTTGTATATGGACTTGGGCTTGAGGCATAGTGCTCGGGCCGGCCCTGAGCCAATAGCTGAGTAGCCGTCCACTTTGATCTTCCAGCCTGCAAATTGGGAGCCCAGCATCGCTATGGCCGGGTGATCCGTGAACACTGAGATTGTTGGCAGATCCACATTTCCATATCCGCTAGGTTGAAGTTTCGCCTCTCCAAGTCCCCCCATACAGATCTCCGTGATGATCTTCCCTGCGAGGAATCCTCCATCTGCCTCGATTCCGCAATCGATGATGGTGGCACCAGACTTCGCGTCCTTTACAATTACGCCGAACTTATCCGGGCTATCGCGAAGCTCATCTACGAGCTTCAAAGCCTCGGCATTCACGCTTAATCTGGATCGGGACATAATCTTTACTCATCATGCATTGTTTAGAGAAGCTCTTCATAGAAGCTTAGGTGGGGATTGCTGCGTTTGGAGATGAACAATCTCCCTTCGCCATTGTCCGCTAGGTCGCCCAGGAAACGGTAGAATGGACCCTTGACCCTTTCTTTGCCCGTCACCTTGACGCTGGGCCTTAAGGCGTCGATGGTGAACGTTGGGAGTATCTCTGGAACATAGCCACAAACGATTATCTTGCCGCCGACCATCTCAGCGCCAACTCTGCCCTTGGAGTTTCCCAGCGCAAGGATCGTCCCATCCCTCATGTGGACGCCCAAGAATTGTGAGACGTTTCCCTCGATCCTAATCAATCCACCCCGCATATAGTTTCCAGCTTCATTGCCTGCATCTCCGTGGATGACTATCTCGCCGTCTTTCATTCCTTCGACGCTTCCCCTATAGGGAGCGGCGATGTAATCCCCAGCTTTTCCCATGATCTCGATCCTCCCACCTTTCATGGCCGATCCCAACCATGAGCCAGCGTCTCCATGGACGACTATAGAGCCGCCCTTCATCTCCTCACCCAAGTATGAGCCCACGTTTCCATCGATGATCATCTTTCCATCGGTCATGTGGCAACCGATCTTCCTAACCTTGCTGAAATCCCCAACCAATCTTATCTCTGTCTCGTTCTCGTTTGATCCTCTAGTAGATCTAACTTCAAAGAGTTTGCCTAATTCTCGTCTCTTGTTTCCCTCCCACACTGGAAGCGACCTTATCTCTTCTTGCGATTTTTCGGAGAAGACATCACATGTTATGCATTCTGTCTCAACTGGAGCCTTAAATTCGCTTCGAGGCTTGACAGTAAACATTGCATTAGACACCCGCTTCAATCGGGATCGGCCTTGAGAACGCCAAATGGGATTCTGGGATCGGATAGTTCTCAAATTGCACGGTGTAGTAGTCTTGGAATCTCTCCTTTATCTCTTTCACCGAACCCATTGAGGATTCTGAAACTCTCGGGTTGACCCAGTAGGTTCTGCCTATTAGGGATTTTACAACTTCTCCATTCTTGACCACGATCTCTCCATCCTTGATCGTGTATGCAGCTTTTTCAAAGGATTTGCGGATTTGTCTGAACTGTTTAGATGGATCGGTCTCCTCTGGATTAATATCGTAGATCGATATGTCTGCGTCTGCACCTATCCCCAAGTGACCCTTGTTCTTGAGCCCCAGAATCTGTGCTTGCCCAGCTCTTGTCACAACGGCGATCTCGTTGAACGTATACTCTCGGTCCATGCTCTCCAGGAGGCTCTTAGACCTTGCTTTCTTATTGATCCTTCTTAGGGTTCTTCTTCTAGCCTCCTTACTCATCAGCCATGAGATTACTCTCGGGTAGGATGTGAATGGCCCGGCATTCGGGTGGTCGGTTGTCAAGAAGACCCTCCAAGGATCGTCTACAAGAAGGGCGAGTTCTAGCCCGATTGACCACTGTGTCGCATG
>CAZBDB010000270.1:0-2243 GCA_964490655.1 uncultured Candidatus Bathyarchaeia archaeon
GATCGGTCACAGTGCCACATGTTCTTAGGAGCTACATGGACGGAATTGAAGTACTGGAAAGATAAGAATCAGTCCTACTCTCTAATCATGAAGATGGTGCCAGTTTGACTCCGCAAGTAGTCGGGATAGGCGAAGTACTGATAGACTTCATCGCAACCGAACCGGTTCCATATACCGAAGCAACCCACTTCATGAAATGCTTCGGCGGGGCTCCGATGAACACCCTCGTTGGCATCGCAAGATTAGGCGTAAGCTCAGGAGCAGTAACCGCAGTCGGAGGAGACCCATTCGGCCAATTTCTAATCAATGAGCTCAAGAGAAACGGCGTAGATACATCACGGGTGGTCATTAAGGAGAGAACTCGAACCACTATAACCTTCGTAGCCAACGAGCCGTCAACAGGGGAGAGAACCTTCATCTTCTATCGAAAGCCATGGATAAGAGAAACATCCGACAGCTCCCTAACACCTGAAGACATAGATTACGAATATATCTCAAAGGCACAGATACTCCACGTCTCTGGCTTCTCTCTCTCCCAAAACCCCTGCAGAAAGGCCTTGCTAAGCGCTGTAATACATGCTCGGAAGTCAGGTGTTAAGATCTCCTTCGACCCGACACTAAGGAGCGACGTCTGGAACTCCGAGACGACGCTCAGAAGAATCTACAGCCGCATGCTCAAGCTCTCAGATATCACAACATTCTCCAAAGAAGAAGCCGAGTTCATATTAAAGATAAGCGACCCCAAGAAGGCGGCAGAAAAAGCCCTTAGATACGGAGCGGAAATCGTTGGAATAAAACTCGGTTCAGAAGGCGCCTACGTAAAGACCAAGCGAGGCATAGAGGTATCCGTACCAGCCATCAAGGTCAAAGCCGTAGATACCACCGGCGCAGGAGACGGATGGAACGCCGCCCTAATAGTGGGGCTCTGCAAAGGATGGGAACCAGAAAGATGCGTGAAAATAGCGAACGCCGTCGGAGCCCTCGTTGTCACGAAGCACGGCGCCATAACAGCTCTACCCTACAAGAGCGAGTTAAACGAGTTCTTAAGAGAACACGATGTCGGTTTGAGGGTTTGAGGACTTTGGGGACCACGTAACCTGAGCTTAGGCTAGAATTGAAAGCGTCCTCAGAAACTCGGGCGGGCTAATCATCGAAAAGCGTCTTAGCTTCTTGATAGAGATTCTTGCTCACGTTCTTCATTTTCGCCAAAGCTTTAGACAGTGGAACTGTTATGATGTCGCCAGCTCTCAACGCTACCATCAAGCCGGATTTTCCTTCTTTCACGAGGTCAACAGCAGCTATGCCGTATCTTGTAGCCATCAGCCTGTCGAAGGCCGTAGGTGGGCCTCCCCTGATTATGTGGGCTGGAGTGATAGCCCTAGTCTCAATCTCGGTCTTCTCCTTGATCTCTTTCGCCAGAAACTCGCCTATCCCCCCTAGCCTTACATGCCCGAACTGATCTACTGACGTGTCTTTCGCTACAGGTCCGTCATAGTCGGTGATCACAGCTCCTTCAGCCACAACTATTGTTAACGGCTCCTTCCTCGAGGCCATCTTCTTCTTAACGAAGTTGACTACATCCCCGATCTTGAAGGGTTCCTCAGGGATTAGGATGAGGTCCGCCCCAGCCGCTAGGCCTGAGTGCAGCGCGATCCAACCTGCATGTCGACCCATGACCTCAACTACAATCGTTCGTTCATGCGACTCAGCCATATCTCTCAGCCTCTCGATTATGCGCATGGCTGTATTGACGGCTGTGTCGAATCCTATGGTCGCGTCTGTCTCAGAGACATCATTGTCGATCGTTTTCGGGACTCCTACAACGTTCAATCCAGACTCGCTTAGAACCTTGGCCACACCTAGAGTGTCGTCCCCGCCTATAGCTATGAGCGCGTCAAGCCCCAGCTTCTTGAAGCTGTCCGCGACCTTGCTTACTCCGTCGGGAACCTTGAGAGGATTGGTTCTCGAAGTCTTGAGAATCGTGCCACCTTTTCCGACTATATTCTTTATGTTATCGTAATTCAGCTCGATCGTCTGGGGCTCCAGCATCCCTGCCCATCCACGCTTTATCCCAACGACCTCGAAGCCATAATGGTCACATCTTTTCACTATGGCCCTTATAGCGGCGTTCAGTCCAGGAGCGTCGCCTCCGCCTGTTAGAACCCCAATCCTCAAAAGACACTCCTCCGACGATTCACCACAAACTGAAGGTTGCATCCTACTCTTAACTTTTTCTTTGTCAT
>CAZBDB010000271.1:0-2239 GCA_964490655.1 uncultured Candidatus Bathyarchaeia archaeon
TAATCTATATTAAATCCAGCAAATTCTCTGTTCGTTGATGTCTTTTTCTTGAAACCACTCAGATGCGAATACAAGCGCGCGGTTTGGGTTTGGGATTAGCTAGCTAATTCTAAAGCGACAGCCCTCACCGGAGACGAATCAAGTCCACTTATCGGTAAGGGCAATGCCACGAAGAAGACGCGCTCGGCCTTCAGTCTTGTTAGATTGACTAGGCTGTGTATCAAAGGTATCTCATGTTCGAACAGCATTATGTGCCTGGGTTCGCCGATCTTCGGATCGATGGGGAACTCTTCAATGCTCCAGAAATCGATTCCCAGAAGCTTTATTCTCTTCTCTATGAGCCATTCGACTGCTTTGTGGGTTAAGTAGGGGCTCTTGGCCATGTATCCTTCGCTCTGCATCTCTTCGGAAGGGAATTTGTCACCATATCCCGTCTTCAGCAGAACGATATCTCCCTCTCTTATGCTCGTGGCTACCTTCTCAAGATCGCCCTTCGTGATCGCTCTATCCTCATCTCCTTTGTTTGTTAGGTCGACGATGGTCGCTTCGCCCACAAATCGCCCCGCTGGCAACTCATCTATCTTCTTCCCGTTCTCAAGGCAATGATAGGGTCCCTCGACGTGCGTCCCAATGTGAGCATGCATCTCCACGGCGTACTCGTTGGCAAAGCTCGTGTCCAAAGTCCTCGTAGCCTTAACCTTGAGACGTCTTTGCTCTCTTTCAGGAAATAAGTGATAGGTCAGATCAACAACTCTTTTAGTCTTCAACCAGCTGACCTCAACCCTTTGTTTCCTTTTGCGCCTGTATCAGCGCTTCTCTAGCCCCTTGACCTCATACTTCTCCGCATTTTTCTCGTCGATTTCCATACCGAAACCCGGTCTGTCAGGAATCTCGATCCATCCGTCTTTCATTTCCAGAGGATCCGTGTAGAGGCTTGGAGGCGGATCGGGGTCTCCGTAGGGACTGGCTTTGCTCGCGTAGCATTCTACAATAAGTCCGTTTGGAAAGGCTGCTACGGCGTGACCTCCCAAAACGTGGCCGCCGTGGGGAGCGAAATGAAGGTGGTACGCATCCGCCATAGCCGCGATCTTTCGGATTTCTGTCAGACCCCCAGCTACGTTGGGATCTGCTTGGATTATGTCCACTGCCCTTCTAGCTATCAGGTCTCGGAAGCCGTAACGCGTGAACTCGTTCTCGCCAGAGGCTATGGGGATGACGGTAGAGGCCTTTAACTCTAGGCTTCCATCCAGGTCGTCTGGATGCACAGGCTCTTCAAACCAGAAGGGACGGTACGGCTCCACAAGCTTAGCGAAGCGCTTTGCCTCATAGGCGTTCCACGCGTTATTAGCGTCGACCATTATATCAATCTCGTCGCCGACGGCCTCCCTGACAGCCTTGACGCGCTCCACATCCGTCTCCATGCTAACTCCGAATCGCCACCCACCCACTTTCATCTTGACCGCCGTAAAGCCTTCGGCAACGTTACTCTCCGTCTCTTTGACAAGATCCTCGATAGTCTTTCCCTCAGCGTAGTAGCCTCCTGCTGCGTAGACACGAACATGTTTGCTATAACCGCCAAGGAGCTTGTAGACCGGTTGCCCCATGATCTTTCCAGCTAGATCCCAAAGTGCATTGTCCACTTGGCTCATCGCGACTATGTAGTCGCCCTTTGCGACGGGCTTGCGGTTCCCTCCCATATACATCTTCTGCCAAAGCCGCTCCGGCCTCAACGGATCCTCGCCTAGGAGCTTCGGTCTAATACGGCCCTCGACGACGTCCTTGCTACCGCGAGGCCAGAAACCTGCTATGCCTTCGTCCGTTGTTATCTGCGTGATCGACGCCCATCTCTGTTTAGAGGGCTGGTTGAACAATATGGAATTAAAGAACGGGTTTCTCAGGGCTTTTGGAGGAGGAAACTTAAACCTGCGAACTCTAACGTCTACTACCTTCAAGGCCAAATCCCTTCTATAGATTTCCAGCTGGTGCATTTAAGCATTAGAAGGCTGCGGACGCGTGATATGCTTGATGATGCCGAAGCGGGAAAAATCAAGGAAGTTATCTGAAAACAGAGGCTACGAAGTTGTCAGCCCATTCTCATCGGAATGCCCTTACTGCTCAGATACTCTTTCACTTCGCCTATTGTGTACTCGTTGAAGTGGAATATGCTTGCCGCTAGACAAGCGTCAGCCTTTCCCAGCGTAAATGCCTGATACATGTGTTCAACGTTGCCAACGCCGCC
>CAZBDB010000272.1:0-2222 GCA_964490655.1 uncultured Candidatus Bathyarchaeia archaeon
ACAGAACCGTCCTTGAAGCCCGTCATTGGAAAGCAACAAGAAACAGATTGAACAGGAAATAGCATAGGGGGTATTGTTTTTAGGAGTAGAAATCATCCATAAAATCGTGATCCAAGATAGACCGTAACTCCGGTCTAGTGCGCGCTATCAGCCCGCAAAACAAAAGAGACTGGCCATTTCATAACATTATGAGATCTGACTACTGGAAAGTAGACTCAAATATACTCTTAGGGATAGCAGAACAAAGAACATAACATATCTCTCTGTTTCCATTTTAGGGTGAGGTTGCTGCACACCGATCTCGTCCCCGCGATAGAAAGACTTGATAAGCTAAACCGCTATGTTGATGATAATGATGGGAGAAAGCTCAATTGGAGGAAGACAGTCTAAAGAAGATCGCTGAGCTTAGGGAACTTCTGGAAAATCGGGTTCGAAGCCTGGAGACGGAACTGGAAGGGATGAGAACCATCCTTGAATTCGTCAACAATCTATTGCTCGAACAGAGCTTCAAAAGAGTCGAGGTAAAAGGGATCCGACCAAGCCCACCGGCCCAACCGCCCACGCAACAGCCCGAGCAGACAGTTCAGATCAAAGCCAAAGACGGCGAGATATTAGCAACCGTATACAAAGGAGTCAACTCAATGCGCATTGTCCCTTCTGGGAACAAAACCTTCACTATGAGTACCCCTCCGTTCGTGCCCTTCCTTCGTGAAAGGGTTCTCCGCAAGATACGGGAACGTGATCAGGAGGCCATTCAGAGCGGCGGAAAGTCGCTCGACGAAGCATTCTCATTCGAGATGAAAAGGGACGGGGACGTAGTCCGTGAGATCACCATACGCAACGTCAATCGCGAGAGAGAACGCGAACTCATGTCCGCTATTCATTGGACATTAGAGAAGATGCACGAGAAGATGAAGAGCTGAAAGGTTAGAAGGCTCGATCAGAATCTAGCCATTTCTGTGGACTCAGACGCGGGAAAAACAATCATCCCCTTCCCATAAGAGTCAATCTACCTCGACATCGTCATCGCCCACGGAAGATTTCTTGGCAGATTTGACATTTGAGTGTTTTTGGTCTTCACTCCAGTAGCCTTTACTAGTACTGTCAAAGCTCTGATGCCATAGTTCTTCACCAATCAAAACAGCCTCAATTGAAAAAATATAAAATCATGAGAACAATCTATGACATACTGACTGTTGAGAGTGTAGAGAGTATGAAACAAGAGAGTTTTGAACCATCCAAACTAAAGATCACGGACCTGCGTACGGCTGTTGTGGCGTCGAATTTTGACTATCCTCTCGTCCGAATCGATACTAACCAAGGAGTGTATGGACTCGGTGAGGTCAGAGATGCTGGCCACAGAGAGTCTGCTCTGATGTACAAAGGTTTGCTGCTCGGCCAGAACCCTGTGAATCTGGATAAGCTCTTTCGGAGAATGAAGCCTTTCGCCGGCCACGGTCGCGAAGGTGGAGGAATAAGCGGAATTGAGATGGCTCTATGGGACATAACAGGTAAGGTCTACGGAGTACCAGTGTATCAACTACTGGGAGGGAAATATCGTGATAGAATCCGACTCTACGGCGACACACCCAGGCCCGAGGAACCCACACCTGAAGGATTCGCCGAGAAAGTGCTTGAGAGAAAGAAGATGGGCTTAACCTTCATAAAGTTTGATCTTGGCATTGGAATATTGAGGAACAGAGTGCCTGGAGCTTTGATAGGCAACCACGTCACAGACAAGGGAATCGCCTACATGGCGTCATGTGTAGAAGCCGTGAGAGAGGCCGTCGGTTGGGAGATGCCTCTCGCTATTGACCATTTCGGGCCTCTTAGTGTGAAAGATTGCATCCGGCTGGGGGGAGCTCTTGGAAAGTTCAGCCTGTCTTGGCTCGAAGACATGCGTCCATGGTTTGACGTGGAAGGCAACCTTGAAATCACTAAAGCCATAACCACTCCAACGCTGACTGGGGAAGACATCTTCGGATTGCCAGGGTTCCGTGAGATAATCAATGAACGCGCTGTTGATACCGTTCATCCCGACTTAGCCACAGCCGGAGGAATCAGAGAGACCAAAAGAATCGCAGATTACGCGGAAGAACAGAGCTATATGCCTTGTGCATTGCATTTTGCAGGGTCACCAATATCATTTATGGCTAATGTTCATGCAGCTGCGGCTATCCATAGTTTCGTAGCACTGGAGAACCATGCCCTAGATATACCAT
>CAZBDB010000273.1:0-2220 GCA_964490655.1 uncultured Candidatus Bathyarchaeia archaeon
GTGGGAAACTGCGCTTCTTCTCTTGTCCAGGGAATCCAATACTACAAAGACCTGAAGAAAACGGAACCCATAGGGCTGAGATACCCAACCCTGGGAGGATACTCCCCGAAGGATATAGAGTTCGTGTGCGCCTTCGATGTGGCAGAAGGAAAGGTGGGAAGAGACCTCTCGGAGGCGATGTTCCAGAAGCCGAACAACGCACCGAAATTCGCTGAAACACCAAAGCTAGGCGTTAAGGTATTGAGGGGGCCAGTCCTAGACGGCATAAGCGAGGAATTGAAGAAAGAGATTAAGATCGACCCCTCAGATGAGGCGGATGTGGCTGAAGCCTTGAGAGAGAGCGGAGCCGAGATGGCGATCAACCTCCTGCCAAGCGGATCGACCGAAGCCCCGAGAAGATACGCTGAAGAAGCCCTGAAAGCCGACTGTGCGTACTTGAACGCCACACCAGCAGAGGTAGCGACAGATCCCCAATGGATCAAAAGATACGGGGAAGCGGCCCTGCCGATAGTGGGGGACGACTTGACGGACCAGGTTGGGGCAACGATAATCCACAAGACGCTCCTGGAAACGCTCAGTAAGAGAGGGATAAGGATAAAGGAAACCTATCAGCTCGATGTAGGCGGCGGAACAGAATCCCAAGAGACGCTGGGGCGTGCAAGAGAGGCAAAACGAAGAATAAAGACAAGAACGGTTGAGTCGGTTCTGCCGTACAAGGCTGATGTGACAGCTGGCTCAACGGACTACGTCGACTTTCTCGGAAACAAGAGGGACAGCTACTTCTGGATACAAGGAACATACTTCGGGGGAACGCCGATGAGGGTGGATATAAGACTTTGCACAGTCGACGCACCTAATGCTGGATCAGTTCTCATAGACGCTATAAGAGGCGTGAAGATCGCCCTCGACAGAGGGGAAGCCGGAAACATAGAACCCATCTCAACCTATGCCTTCAAGAATCCATTGAAGATTCTTCCACCGGAGGAGGCGGATAGACTCTTCGAGGACTTTGTTCAGAAAGCTAAAGCGTGAATCCATGACCATAAAGCCGCCGAAACGGCATCCAAACCTATCTGTAGCGATTCCAGCCTCACTTGTCACTGACATACCGCACCTGAGGGAGAAGACAGCCAAGATAGGTTTTGTCGGTAGAGCCTTAGCGATATTCCGTATAGATGAGGTCATAATCTACCCAGACCAGCCAGGCCAAGACCAGAAGAGAGACATCAACCTCGTAGCGACTTTACTCTCCTACATGGAGACCCCTCAATATCTGAGAAAGCCTCTCTTCAAGATAAGGCGGGAGCTGAGATATGCAGGGACACTTCCCCCGCTCAGAACACCACACCACCCGCTGCAGAACAGATTGACAGACCTGAAGCGGGGAGAGTACAGAGAAGGCGTCGTCAAATCCGTGGGTAGAACAGGCGCCTACGTGGATATAGGCGTGGAAAGACCTGTTCTAGTGCCGCGGCTGCAGGCTCCGATGAACACCCGTTTAACCGTGAAGATCATTAGAACTGGAAAGCATCCGAAAGCTGTCCTAGCGAAAAGGAGTGAGATAAGGACCTACTGGGGCTATAGGGTAGCGATCTCGAAGGAGCCGTTTGTGAAGATGGTGGAGTCCGGAGCCTTCGATCTGGTCATAGCAACATCTAGACGCGGGACGGAATTCGCTAGGATATCTGACGAGTTGAAGGAGAAGATGAAGAGATCAGAAAGGGTTCTTGTCGCTTTTGGAGCGCCAACTCAAGGGCTGTACGAGATAGCTGAACGAGAAGGTGTCAAACTCGATGACCTAGCAGATTATGTTATCAATTCGATCCCGAACCAAGCGACCGAAACCGTGAGAACGGAGGAGGCATTATACGCAACGCTTTCACTCTTGAACGTACTGGTGGAAGAGAGACACCCTTCTTGACAAGTAATCAGGTCAATTCTTCTAAGCAGGAGAACATTCTATCAGCAAGCTTTTCCAAACGTGACACCACCTTAGGATTCTGGATTAGACTACCTTCATATGCGGTTCTGCCGTAGTCTCGGTATGAAAAGAGCGCACTAAGAATCCGAGCTTCTGGAAGTTGTTGAGAAACCATCTTCAGAACGCTTCTTCCTCCGCCGTTCGATACGACCAGGATCGCGACAACCTTTCCCTTCCAGACGCTTTCGAGGTTCCTGAACTCGAAGGTTACCCAGTCCAAGACTCCTTGAGCTCTCTCT
>CAZBDB010000274.1:0-2182 GCA_964490655.1 uncultured Candidatus Bathyarchaeia archaeon
GCCGCCATAGGCTTCAGGGGAGTAGGATACACGGGGTCAACAACCTACATGACCACCTATCTTGTCGAAGCCAGGGGTTTCACCGAGTCTGCGGCAAGTCTAATCTTCGGCCTGGGAACTTTCATGGGTATAGCGGGATCTTTGAACGGCGGCTACTTGGGAGAGAAGATAGGAACGAAAAAGGCTCTCAGTTTGGCTATTCTTGGTTCTGTAATTTCACTCTCAGTTTTAGGATTGATGGCTGAGGTTTACTTGCTGATGCTTGTCTACCTCGTATACGTGTTCTTCAGCAGCAGCGTATGGTCGCCCATAAACGCGATCGTGGCACACATAACACCCAGGACAGGAAGAGGGTTGAGCTTCAGCGTTTACTTCTTGACAGAAGGACTCGTAGTTTCTATCACCCCGACCCTGGCAGCCGTAGTAATCGGATCGCTAGAGATATGGTACATCTTCCCCTTCAGCATAATCTTTCTCACTATAGGCTTGATAGTACTCCAATTGCTAGGATACTCTGGGTAAAGACCAGAACATATACCGCGCTGTAGTCCATATTTCATTTCCAAAACGGACCCATCGGAAAAAAAGGCGGGATGAAGCTCTTTGGATGTTTTTGAGGCTCTCACGAAGAGAAAGTCTGTAAGGTCTTATCTGCAGACTCCTGTCCCAGATGACGTTCTCGCTAAGGTCATGGAAGCGGCTAGGTTGGCCCCCTCAGCTGGAAACGTACAGCCATGGCACTTCATCATTGTGAAGGACGAAGAAAAGCGAGTTAGAATCGCTAAGGGCTGCAGATACGGAAAATTCTTAGACGAATCTCCTGTTGTGATTATTGCTTGCGGCGACAAGAGGGCTTCCCCAGGCTGGTATGCTGTGGAAACTGCAATAGCCCTAGAACACATCGTCATAGCATCAACTGCGCTTGGACTTGGAACATGCTGGATCGGAATGTTCAACGAAGAGGAAATCCGTAATATGTTCAATCTTCCTGAAAACTTCGAGATCATTGCACTGATGGCCCTGGGATACCCACGCAAGAAGGTGGATCTTTGGGCTAAGATTCTCCACGCTATAAGACAAAGGAAGAAACTAGAGGAGATACTATCGCTGGAAACTTACGGCGAGAAACCCCAATGGATTTCTTCATAAAAGAAATCTATATCCCTTACTTGTATATCTTGTGTCAAATGGCTGAAAAGCAAGTCTTCGATCAGTATCATTGGCCGATTTCCGGGTTAAGGGCGTATCTCGGCTTTTCTCCATGGAGCACTCTAAGAACTTCCTCAGCAACCGTCAGAGCCTGTCGTCTACGACATTCGACCGTGTTCGACGCCATATGTGGAGTCAGCACAACATTTTCCAGATTCAGCAAAGGATCATCTAGTGGAACTGGTTCCCGCTCAAATACGTCTACACCTGCGCCGGCTATTTTTCCTTCACGGAGCGCTTTTACTAAGGCATCATGGTCAACTATTGAACCTCTGGCAACGTTTATCAGGAGCGCTGAGGGCTTCACTAACTCTAGCTCTTTCCCACCGATCATGCCCCGAGTAGCATCGATTAAGGGCGCGGAGATGAAGATGATGTCAGATTCTTTGAGCAATTCATCCAATGGTTTGCGCTCTAATCCTAGTCTGGTTTCCAAATCTGTCTTTCTCACGACATCATAATAGAGAATTCTCATCTTGAATCCTTTCGCTCTCTCAGCAATCTTGCTCCCTATTCTCCCAAGCCCGATGATGCCAGCGGTCTTCCCCCAAACATCAGTGCCCATAAATCTGAAAGGCTCCCTGGCCCTCCACTCCTTGGACACTACGTAGTTATGCATTTTGCACGTGTTTCTAGCTAGACAAAGAAGCAGAGCGAACGCTTGATCTGCAACAGTTTCGTCAAGAACAGGCGCCGTGGTGACGTAGATTCCTTTTTCGGAAGCTGCTTTCACATCTACATTGTCATAGCCCACGCCGTGCCTTGCAATGACTCTCAGCTTAGGTAAACCTTCAATGACCTCCTTGGTGATCTTTTCCACATTGGTTACAGCTACGAAAGCATCAGCGCCCTTACCAAGCTCTATTAGATCCCGAGCTGTCAGCAGATTCAGAGGCTTTGCGGGAAATGCGATTTCAGCTTCTTGTTCTAGAAGCTTTATGCCAGATTCGTGTATCTGCGATGTGACAACAAC
>CAZBDB010000275.1:0-2181 GCA_964490655.1 uncultured Candidatus Bathyarchaeia archaeon
TTCAGTCTCTGCAATTACCACCTCGAGGGGGTTAGCTGTAGCGGCATAGATTGTGCATACTTCTGGGACTCGTTTTATCGCGTTGAGCACGTTTATTGGATATGCGCCGCGCATAAAGACTATGAACGAGTGGCCGCATCCAAGCTTGAGCATGTTCTCAGCTGCAGCGTTTTCGAGTTCTTCATCCGTGCCCTCAGTTCGGATGAGGCATTCTCCGCTGCTCTCGCAGAAAGCGAGTCCAAACTTTATCTCGGGAACCGAGTTAACCATGGCTTCGTAGATGTCTTCTACGGTCTTTATGAAGTGGGCTGTCCCTAGAATTACATTGCTTTCTTTGGGGATTTCTATCTTAACGAGTTTGGTCTCCAAAAGCTTCACCACGTTTAGTTGTCTATTCTTCTTCCTTGGTGATCATACTTTACAGATGAGTTTCGGTGCGAAGTAGTATGGGCCTTTGTGACTTATGGTTTGAGCTGTTAGGACATCGAGAGTCTCCTTGAGCAGTCCTTCATCGACGTGGGCAGAGACGACCTCGCCTAGGAAAAGCGTGTGGTCTCCACATTCGTAGCTGGCAACAACCATACATTCCATGTTCGAGACGCATTCTTTGATCAGTGGCGGCTTGACTATGCTTGCTGGAATCGGTGTTAGCCCTGTCTCCTTGAACTTGTCGTGTTCTCTTCCTGAGACTGATCCGCAGTGGATCACCTCTTTCACGATCTCCTTGGTGGGTACGTTTATGACGAACTGACCTGTTTCTGAGATGAGCTTGTGAGAGTGTCTTCTCGGTGAGACTCCGATCGCGATAAGGGGGGGTTTGGATGAGATGGGCATGTACATGCCGAGGGTTATGATGTTAGGTCTGTCGTCTGCGGATATAGATGTAGCTAGAACTATGCTGGTGGGAGGGCCGACTCTTAGGGCGCGGTCTAGAGGAACCTCGATTTTCTTCATGTTCATGCAGGAGATCATCCCTAATGTGGTTGCTCTATCTGTTCGTGTTGGGATTGATAAGTTTGTAGGGAACTCACCGTCTAGATGCCTAGAGGGGCCTATGTATAGCGTATATAGAGAGTTGCGTACGAGCTTAGTCTTTATGTTTCGCTGGATGATCTACGCTGTAGCCTTAAATCAGATTGTGTTGTTGATATTGACGGTGTTAGCATTGAAGAGGGTTAGGCAGATGTCTCTTCACGATGGCATGAGCGTCGGCGAGCTTGCTTCTGAAATGAGAGAGGCGGGAGTCCTCGGGGCTGGAAGAATCGGTGAAGCAGTTGAGGTCGTCGCTGAAATGTTCAGAGACCCTGAGTGTACAGTCTTCTTGGCTCTCGCCGGCCCTCTGGTTCCTGCTGGTCTCAGGGCGGTTATAAGGAACCTGATAGAAGCAGGAAATGTGAATGTTCTGGTCACCACTGGTTCCAACTTGGTCCATGACATGATTGAGGCTCTAGGGCACAAGCACTACCGAGGAACGTTCCAAGCTCAGGACAGAACGCTGAAGGAGGAGCATATTGGGCGGATAGGTGACATATACGTTGAGCAGGAGGCCTTTGAACACTTGGAGAAGTGGATCTACGATCTTTTGGATGGTCTACCTGCGGAGAAAAAGCAAGGAATGGCGATAGCCGATCTGCTTTCAGAGATTGGGAAGAAGCTTCCGGATCAAGATTCGATACTCGCAGCCGCCGCAAGAAAGGATGTTCCTGTGATCTGTCCAGCCTTCCTAGACTCAATCGCTGGCTTCCATCTCTGGCTATATGGACAGGATGGCAGGATTAAGATAGACCCGCTTCCTGATGTCAGTAAGCTCGTGGATAGAGTCTACGAGGCGAAGAAGGCCGGCGCCATAATCTTGGGCGGAGGTGTGCCGAAGCATTTTACATTGTTTGCGAATACGTTCCGCGAAGGTGTGGACTTGGCTGTTCAGATAACTATGGACCGTCCTGAGCCGGGAGGTTTGAGCGGCGCCTCCTTGCACGAAGCGATAAGCTGGGGTAAGGTGAAGCCTGAAGGAAGAACGGTAACGGTGATATGCGATGCAACAATCGCTTTCCCATTAATCGTGGCTGCAGCACTGGAGAAGATGGAAGAGGATACCAGCTAAGATTTTACTGTGACTAGATCTGACGTCTATATTCCTCTTTCACAATCGATTTATTAAATCCTCAACACAAGACAATC
>CAZBDB010000276.1:0-2164 GCA_964490655.1 uncultured Candidatus Bathyarchaeia archaeon
GATTTGATCCTCAGTGACTATTGTGTCTTTCCTTTCAGGCCCTACGGAGATTGTCTTTATTGGCACGCGAATTAGCTCTTGTATCCTCTCGATGTAGGCTTTAGCCTGTTGCGGTAATGCATCGTATCCTTCCTGTGCGACTTTGCCCCATTCTACCGAACTCGGCCAGCCCTCGAATTCTTCGTAGATTGGTCTGCACTTCTCATACATTTTCAGATCAGCAGGAATCTCTGTTATTATCTCGTCTTCAGACTTGTAGTGAAGGCACAATCTAATGGGGTTGATGCCGCCTAGAACATCAAGTTTAGTCAAAGCTAACTCCGAGATGCCGTTCACTCTGATTGAGTATGTCACCGGGACCAGGTCGAACCAGCCGCATCTTCTAGGGCGCCCTGTTGTTGTCCCGTATTCGCCTCCTTTCTCTCTTATTCTTTCTCCGATCTCGCCTTTCAACTCCGTAGGTACAGGCCCAGTTCCCACCCTAGAGGTGTAAGCTTTTGTAACGCCGATTACTTTGGTGATCTTTGTCGGTCCCACTCCAACGCCAGTGCATGCGCCGCCTGCCGTTGGGTTTGACGAAGTCCCGTACGGGTATACGCCATGGTCGATATCTAACAACGTCCCTTGGGCACCTTCAAAAATCACTGTTTGGCCTTTGTCTAAAGCAGAGTTGATCTCTAGCGAAACATCACAGACATAATCCGAGATTCTGTGTCCGAACTGGAGATATCTTCTGATAATCTTCTCTTTGTCAAGAGTCTCCTCTCCATCGTACACTCGGGTTATGATTCTTTGTTTCAATTCAAGCAATATGTCCAACTTTCTTCTGAAAGTATCCTCGTCCAATAGATCTGCGACTCGGATTCCGAACCGTGCTACTTTGTCGGAGTATGTGGGCCCGATGCCCCTCTTGGTCGTCCCGGCGCTTAGTTTCCCCTTGAACTTCTCCTCTAATCCATCGATCATTTTGTGGAAATCGAATACCACGTGAGCGCGGTCGCTGATATTTAGGTCTGGCGTTAGGCCTTCTCTCTCTAGGCTTTCTATCTCCTCTAGAAGGACCTGGGGGTCTACGACCAGACCGTTGCCTATGTACAGTTTCTTGCCGTGAACAGCGCCTGAAGGGATTATGTGAAACTTGAATATCTTTCCTTCAACAACAACCGTATGGCCGGCGTTGGCTCCTCCACCATATCGGACAACACAATCTGCGTTCTCAGATAGGAAATCAACGATCTTTCCCTTTCCCTCATCGCCCCATTGAGTTCCTACTATCACGATGCCCGACACACGCATCACCGATATTTCAACAAAAGGTTGCAATGTTCAACTTCTATTTAAACTTTTCTATGCAATTCTTAAATAAATGTCCAATAATACTTCTACAAGTGATGCGCCAAATGTTGACGGGCAAGACAACCCAGATCGTACTAGTGGGTTGGGACTATGAACGAGTTCTTGCTGGAATTCGTAGTTTTCCTCTCGACAAACTAATTCTGCTTCCAACCCCGCAGGAAGAGCGCGAAATCAAAATTCGTGGCTCAGGGAAGACCTCGTTGGACTATGCAAAGAGGTTAGAGCAAACTATAAGCGAGGTCATGAGAGTTGAGATTGAATTGCATCCGATACCTGCTCATGATTTCGAGGAAGCCTTCAAGACAATAGTATCCCTCGTTAGACAAGAACAGAGTGGAGGCTCAGAAGTGATTCTGAACGTGTCCTCAGGAACAAAGATCATGTCGGCGGCAGCTATTTGTGCAGCGTTCATACACGGAATAAGAACATGCTACACTATACCTGAGACGGAGATCTATGAGGCTCAAGGAGTTAAAGATACGATTACTCTGCCGATGCTTGTTGGCTTCAAGCCGCTGCAAACATTGTCCGAATCGGCTGTTCTGGTCCTGAATACATTGAAAAGGATTGGCGGAAGAACAGAAACAATGAAGGTGTTAGCGAACAGGTTGGGATGGTCAAGAGATGAATTGGGCAAACTCAGCTATCATCTGAGCAAGCTTGAGGCATACGGACTGATCAGAACAAAGAGGGTCGGGCGGGAGCTGACAATTCAACTTAGCGAAACTGGATTCATTCTCGCATCAGAGCCAACGCCGAACAAGATGTGAAGTCCAGCTCTGAATAGGGTAAGTTTCTCAGGAACAGA
>CAZBDB010000277.1:0-2155 GCA_964490655.1 uncultured Candidatus Bathyarchaeia archaeon
TGTTCTTTGCATCGATAGGCATTGCTTCTGTTGTTTACGCTGTTGAGAGAAGGTCGTTTCTGGCTGTAATAGCGTTTGTAGTAGGTCTCAGTTCTTGGGTAGTATATAGAATGGCAGCATACGGTGTCGGCGTCGCCATACCTGAAACAATCTCATCATTGGCGGTCGTATCATGGATAATGTACTCAGCTATCGGAATCTATTCTGGAAAATGAACTCAAACGAGGTTGCCATCTGATAATCCGGGCTCATCAGAGAAATCTCCAATAGCGCCTGCTACGCATCAACGGCCGAAGGGCAAATATTATGAGACAAAGATCCTTATCTGATACGCAACAGACTACGTGGGCTGCTGATCGGCTTATGGTCAACCAGAAGATCCTGGGAATTCTGTTTGGAGTAGGTGCCGGGGCTATGTGGG
Organism: uncultured Candidatus Bathyarchaeia archaeon; assembly: GCA_964490655.1. Lineage (GTDB taxonomy): Archaea > Thermoproteota > Bathyarchaeia > Bathyarchaeales > WAQA01 > CAZBDB01. Next base: position 422 of record CAZBDB010000277.1, read on the forward strand.
CCGTGGAGGCTGTTCTTGGCAAGATATTGTTCTCGTCGTTCTCATTCGTTCAAGTCACTGCATCAGAGGTGTTTTTCGCGACATTAACAGCATTTGCGTATCTCTTAGCTACAAGGGAGCACATCAGATTAGATGGCAAAGATCTCGGGAATGTCTTGGCTGTCGGGGTGGTGGGCACCGTATTCGCTCCTTTGATGTATTTTTTCGGCTTATCGCATACCTTCGCCGTAAACGCTACTTTGATAGCTCATCTGCAACCTCTATTCGTGGCGATCTTTGGTTTCTATTTTTTGAAGGAGAGGTTGCACAGACGCGACCTTTTTGGGGGGTTTCTCATAATTCTTGCCGCTATCCTGATCACAAGCAGAACCGTCTACAATCTGACCACATTCAGATTTGGCAACTTCGGTGACTTGATGGTGTTCTTTGCCATGTTGAGTTGGGCCATCGTCGCTATCCCCGGAAAGCATTTAACAAAGCAAGCAAGCAGTGTGTTGATTGTGGGTTATAGATTCCTGATTGCATCGATTGTGTTCGTGCCTGTTTTGTTGTATCTTAACCAACTGATCATCAGTTCCATCTATCAGGTGTTGTTGGGTGTACTTGCTGGTCTAGGATACATCTTCTACTATGAAGGATTGAAAAGAATAAAGTCAAGCCAAGTCGCCCTTGCCGAGTTATCGTCACCATTCTTTACATCAATTCTTGCGTGGAATCTCCTCGGCGAGACTGTAATGCCGATGCAAATGATCGGGGCCCTCTTGCTGATTTCCGGATTGTACATTCTGACCGGGGAAAAGTCGAAGCAGTAGACCGTGCCACTCCCTCATCTCAGTGCGCGCTTTGTGGCAGAAGCGACCAGAAAGAGCATGTGAAAAGAGATTATATATGGGAAAGTCAGCTTCTTTTATGGGGGATGGTTTCTCATGATTTTGAGCCTTGAGCCAGCTGTAGAGTTGGTGAGAGTCGCCAAGCAATACGCTGATGTTATCGCCGTGGATTACATCGACTTAGATGTGAAGCGTGGTGAGATCTTCGGCCTCCTTGGTCCAAACGGCTCCGGCAAGACGACAGTCCTGAAGACGATCTTAGGCTTGGTCAAGCCAGACTCGGGGTCTGTGAAGGTTCTGGGCATCAATGTGGAGGATGATCCCGTTGGAGTGAAGAGGAGGGTGGGCTATGTGCCGGAGTCTCCACGCATCTACGAGTTCTTGACTGGCTTGGAATTCTTAGACCTTACCGGAGATATCTATGGGATGAGTCCGTCGGAGAAGAAGCGTCGGATCGACGAGTATTTAGAGGCCCTTGAGCTGGGGGGCAGGGAGGGTGACATGATAAGTTCCTACTCGCAGGGAATGAAGCAGAAGGTGGCTGTCATCTCGGCGTTGATGCATAGGCCGGAGCTGCTGTTACTGGACGAGCCCCTGAACGCGTTAGACCCTAGGTCCGCGAGGATTGTTAAAGATCTTCTTCGCGAACTATCCTCGAAGGGCGTAACTGCTATAATGTCCACCCACATCTTGGAGATCGCTCAAGCTATGTGCGACCGAATCGGCATCATGTATGAGGGGAGGTTGCTTGCGTTGGGCACCATGGAGGAGCTGAGGGATAGGGCTAGGATGCCGGGATCCGACCTGGAGGATATATTCTTGGAGCTCACCGGGACGGGTGACGTTAGACCTGTAATCGAGGCGCTTCTGAAGTGAACTGGAAGAACGTCCTTGTGTTGATAAA
>CAZBDB010000278.1:0-2118 GCA_964490655.1 uncultured Candidatus Bathyarchaeia archaeon
ACCTTCTTGTCTTCGCTGATCCACACTATTGTGGCCTTATGCCCTTCAGGGCATTTATAGCTGTCTCCAACCTTCAACTCCATTCTTCCCACTCTCAAAATAATCCTTTACTGTAATTTGTCAAGCAAGTCGAGACAATGACTCATTCCTGATTAATAAGAGTAATCAACCGTATTTCCTCCCTAATATTGATACATGGCCTCCCTAACCTAGCCTCAGCTTTTATATTGTCGAATTCTCTAATCTCAGGCCTGCCACCCGGACCTATTGTTACACTGTATCGATGGACGAAGGATACTATGCTCATTCATGTGTAGTGATGGACTCTTAATGGGTGGACCTAGCCTTTAGAGAAGGGAATATGATGAAAAAGAAAGTTGAAGAGGCGAGACACTCGCTGGCAGGTGGCATCCCCTGTATGAAACATAGATGTGTAAAGTGCTGCTTAGAGACGAGGATGCCTCTTTCCAATCTTGATATTAAAAGGATGCTGAAGCTCGGTTGTAGACTCGAATACTTCGCAGTGGAAACAAAGATGGGATGGCGTTTAAAGAATAGCTCTGGAAGATGCGTTTTTCTTTTAGAAGAGGGTTGTGGAATGTATCCCCACCGACCTGAAGGATGCAGACTATACCCGTTGGTTTACGATGAAAACCTGAAAAAAGCGGTGATCGATTCCCTCTGCCCCTACGGTCACGAATTTGAGGTCCAAAAGAATGATGTCGAGAGATTAAGAAACCTCATCGAAAAGCTCATTAGGGCAAGGATCTGAAAGAACATCAATTTGTTGCATGTATGAATATTCTGACAAAGATTGCTTCGTAGTTTATGAGATTAATAAACTCATCCCTTTTTGGCTCGGAACAAAAGAACCGTCTAGCTAGCAACTCTTCGGAACTTGAAGGCTATTATTATCAAGACAATAGAAGAGAAAGGAGTAGTCCCTCCAGAGAGGCTTGGAATGGATGAAAAGATGTTCAACTGGACTATGACCAAGCTTAAGAGGAAGGGAAATAAGAATCGAGGAAAATACTGCGGAAGAATGGAACCTTCCACAGAGTTGCCTTTTCTCTACATGTGATACGCACGAGCGTCTGTTGAGGACTTGCTAAGTGGTGGTGGAATTTTCTCAGTTTTTCTCTCACAAGCCTAAAGTTAACAAAATGTCATATATTGTCAAATTGTCAGGTAGGCGGCTTGGGAAATCGGTAAGATTTCACTTCAGGGTGAGAAAGCTCATCCTTATGGCAATACGTGGTTCCTCTTGCTGAGAAGATGGTACGTTATCTGTTCTCTTTGAAGCCACTAAAAAATCAAAGTGAATAGTAATATGCAAAGTTTAGAATGTCCTAGTTTAGCCTGTTCAACGAGTTGAGAAACTAGTCAAGCGGTTCCTCGAATACTTTTCTTGAGCCTCAGCCGTGCATAGAGCTTTGAAGTATGCCGAAGGGCTCAAGTGGGGGTTTGGCGGCAATGTCAGAATTATGTTTGGCGATTTACACCACGCATTGAGCTGGCTACCTGGTCGCCACACAGAGGCTATTGCTCCTCACTAACCCAGATTGCTCTGGTCTCGCCCTTCTCGTCGACTGTGTACTCCTTCTTGAAGATAGGGGCTTCCCTCTTATACCTCTCCACAGCCTCCCGCAGAGCCGAGAACACATTACCCCTATGAGCACCAGCAACGATCACATAGACCAGGTCCTCCCCAACATCAAACTCCCCGACAAGATGGTGGATCTGAACATCAACCACACCTTCCTTGCTCTTCAAATCTCTGCAGATTCCCTTCAAAACCTCGTCAGCCTTCTCCCCGTAAGCCTCGAGTTCCAGCTTCTTGACTCTCTCACCTTTCAGAGATTCTCCGCGGACCACACCGATGAAGATCCCGATGGCTCCTGCCTTCCAGAACTCGCTACTGGCCCTGACCGAGCCGATAAGGTCGTGAAGCGATGTCTTTCCCTTGTCATGGACTCCAGCGTTGACTTTCATGCATCTCAGACCTCCTTTCAAGGATACTGACACGTCTTTTATAAGGAAAAGTAGAAGAACTAAGAAATAAGCATGGTAGAGGCATCTGATATGATGTTGGGAATTATGGCAGATACGCATGACAGA
>CAZBDB010000279.1:0-2118 GCA_964490655.1 uncultured Candidatus Bathyarchaeia archaeon
CCTGGTTCTGCTGCCTATCTACATTGTTGTGGGGCTTCTGATCTATGGTCTGATTCTATCAGCTATGCGCATCTTGACTCTGCAGGACGTACAGTTCATAAGCCAGATCGCTCCCGGAGGGGAACGTGCTTACGACAGGCTGTATCAGGTAGTGAAGAACACGGAATTTCTCTCCAAGACTGCAAAGAAAATTCTCGGACGCTAGCCAGCCAGGATAGTTGTATCGGTTGCCCGATATTCACTTTTCTTGGTGTCTCTCAGCGAGAACATTGGCAGCTCTCTTGTCTGATAATCGGCAACTTGGGAAGCGCTTATCTGCAGATAATGCAATAAGAATGGAACACCTATCTCCAGATATGAGGTGAAAACTATGTTTGGGTATGCTGGAAAGATAATTCGCGCTGACATAACGAAAGGGCGCATTCAATACGATCCTTTGAGAGAAGAAATGATCCATGACTTCCTCGGCGGCGCAGGATTTGCCACAGATATAATCTACAACGAAGTACCGCCTTTGACTCCGCCTCTGAGTCCACAAAACAAGATTGTCTTCGCGATAGGACCTGTTACGGGAACCAGGTGGTTTGGCTCGAGCAGGTGGGTGGTAGCGTCAAAGTCGCCGCTGACCGGCGTCTGGGGTGAAGCTGACAGTGGAGGTTTCTGGGCGGCTGAGCTGAAGCATGCAGGCTTCGACGCTATAATAGTTGAAGGGGTTTCAGACCACCCGGTCATGCTGTGGGTGTCCAACGGAAAGGCCGAGATAAGAGACGCGAAAGGCCTGTGGGGACTGACAACAACTGAAACAGAGAGAGCGATCAAAAGCGATTATGATCGAAGAGCGAGGGTTGTGAGTATTGGGCCTGGAGCTGAAAACCTGGTCAAATTCGGCTGTGTGATTGAGAGCGGACATGCAGCAGGTCGTAGCGGAATGGGATGCGTGATGGGACATAAGAAGTTGAAAGCGATCGCCGCGATAGGCGATGGGATGCCAGAGGTAGCCGATCCTGATGGGCTTAAGAAGCTTAGAGACCAGTGGGTTGAATCACGATTGGAACGGGCGAAAGCTCGCACAGGCAGAACCACGCTACAGGCTCAGTATGGCCGTGGGGCACACCTTGAGCGTGGTCTTGAACGTCATAACTTGCCCCTGGGCAACTGGAGCTTGGACGATTGGGCCTATGTTTCAGCGAGGGCAATATCCACGGATACGATGGCTGAGACCGTCCAGACCGGCATGAGGGTGCCAACATGCTGGAACTGTCCAGTACATTCCGACACCATGGTGAAGATCGAGTCAGGACCCTTCGCCGTGGAGGAGTGTGTGGGACCAGAATATGAGACCTTGGCGTCCTACGGTTCACTTCTGCTGAATGATAACCTTGAGTCCATCTGCAAGGCTAATGACTTGTGCAACAGGCATAGCATGGACACGATTGAGGCGGGAACAACAATAGCTATGGCTATCGAATGCTATGAGAACGGCATCTTGACGAAGGAGGACACAGGCGGCATCGAACTCACTTGGGGAAACTCAGAAGCCATAGTTCAGATGACCGAGATGATTGCCAGAAGGAAGGGATTCGGGATGGTCTTAGCCGAGGGGGTTAAGAAAGCTTCAGAGATCATTGGCAAAGGAGCTGAGAAGTATGCGATGCATGTGAAGGGATCCTCCTTATGCGAGCATGACCCGCGGATAAACCCGCCGTTGGCATTGAAGTACGCCACACTGCCAATAGGTGCGTACCATGGAAAGGGATGCCCAGACATACCTGCCGAGGCAACATCAACTCAGGTGATAGAACGGCAAAACGCGGCTGAGGTCATTGACAGCCTAGGTGTGTGCGGCGCCACCTCGGGAAGAATTTTCACGCCTGATCGCGCGATGACTTTTGGACTGATACCTCAGGTTCTCAAAGCTGTTACAGGGATAGAGTTTGACGACGAGAAACTCATGGAAATAGGTGACAGAATCTTCACGATGAAACGATCCTACGTTACCAAGATAGGAATAAGCAGGAAAGACGACAAGCTACCATCGCGGTTCATGGAGATTCCTCGCGTAGTTGAAGGAGTTGAGCTCCTAGCAGACGTGGAATCATTGCTGCCATCATATTACAG
>CAZBDB010000280.1:0-2118 GCA_964490655.1 uncultured Candidatus Bathyarchaeia archaeon
CTTTCAGGAGCTATTCAGGGATCGATGGGTCTAGCAGCAGCACTCAACGCAGGGGATGAACATGCCTTCGCCGAGGCAACTCACGGTTCGGCACCAGACATAGCTGGGAAGAATATCGCTAACCCGATCTCCCTCATATTGTCTATTGGCATGCTTCTACAGTGGATCGGAGAGAAACGCGGCGACGAGAGGCTCAGAGCTGCAGGGAAGGCCATTGATACAGCTGTGGATGCTGTTCTAGGTGAAGGCAAGGTTAGAACGCCTGATATAGGAGGATCAAGCACGACGGAACAGGTTGGGAATGCGGTAGCTCAGAAGGTTAGGTCTATGGAATTGGACTAAGAAGAATAGTTGCTTGGCTGAGGATCTTTGATATTGTGGAACTTGGGTCAGTATCTTCAGTACAGTCAAAGGCATGTCTTCATGTTTCCTAGCCACCAAGAATCTCCCTTTCCCAGCTGACTAGCTGAGACCGCCTGCTCTATCATTACAGTCATTTCGTTCACTTTCGATTCTCTCTGAGTTTGGATCCTATGGTGACTACTCGAGAGGTCGTTTCGAGCTCATGTGTCTTGGAGATTTGCTCAGGATGCCCAATCAGATCCTCTAAATACGCCTTCATAGTTTGGTAGTGTTCTTGAATGAGAGACTCTGAAAGACCTCCACGTTTGAGGATCGTTCTTACACGTTTCCAATCGTTGTCGTGGACAAGCAACCGCTTCTTAAGCCAGCTTAGGATTTCTTGTCGGTCTCGTCTCGGATCGCTGAGAAGAAAAACGGAGAGTATGCCATGTGCCTCGACGTCAACAAGACCGCAAGAGTGAAAGAGTTCAGCGTAACGAGCTCTTTTTTGCTTCAAGTCTCTTGTATAATCGATCAGCTTGAGACGGAGGTCCCAGATTCCTCTTCCGTATGCTTCATTCACCTTTTGCTGCAGCTCATTTAGTTTTGGGTCAGGATAATACTGAATTCCGCCTCCAGCCGGTTCTACTGCAACAACTATTCCGCCACCTTTGGTGACTCTCGTCATTTCAGAAACAGCTCTGTAAACATCTGGAAGATTGTGCAAAACAATGTGGCATGCTGTTAAATCCGCGCAATCATCAGGCAGAGGTAGATCTTCCACAAAGCCCTTCAGAAATTTGACCTTCGGAGAGAGTTTCGCAGCGGCATACTCTCTTAGGACATCGTCTGGTTCAACCGCTACCATTTCCCTTAAGATAGGTGTCATATTCAGGAGCTTCTCTGTAAACCAGCCGCTCCCGCAACCTACTTCCACTATGGTCTTGGGAACTGCCTCGTCTAATCTGAGCCATTTCCTTAAATGATAGAGTGCATCCCCGTCATACTCGAAGTATCTTGATACATCCATCTCCTCTGGCGGTGTGATATTATGCCAATATCGAGGATCATAGTCTATCAGGTCCTCTGACATACATCATCACTTCGAACCCTTAAATCAGAATCCGCCAATTCCAGCACGGGGTCCTCTGATATCCTCTCCACCAAGCGATAAAAGCCTTCTCGACAAGCCATAAACATTATTAAGAGCATACATTATTAACAGAAAGTCGACTTTTGAGCGGCGTGACATAGGCCTACCAGGAAATTCTTTTAGCGCTGGAACCGGTGGGCCGCCCCCCCAGAGTTGGACAATCGCTCTTGTCAGGCCTTCACAGATGAAATGATCTGCTCGGCGTTTCTGCAAAGGATTGATTCGAGGTCTTCTTTGGATAAGCCTATCTGTGGTAGTGTTGTTTGCCAGTAGTGTAGGTATCTTTGAATGTTTTCTGGGCTTGAGTCGGTTCCGAAGAGTAGCTTTGACGGTTGCAGATCGTAGTTGAGCCTCCTCCAGATGGTTAGGGCTATGTAGAATGTGTGGCCTCCTGATATGTCGAAGTAGACGTTTGGGTTGTGAAAGGACACCACAGCCGCTTCCTCACACCATGGATGTCCCAGATGAGCTCCTATCAAGTTCAACTTTGGAAAGCTTCTAGCTATCGTCTCAAGATAGATCGGTCTCATGTTACTTGATGTCACACCCTTCTCGATCGTCTTCACTCCTCTCGCCACAATGCCCGTATGGAGGAGTATAGGCATCCGTTGACTCTCTATCTT
>CAZBDB010000281.1:0-2105 GCA_964490655.1 uncultured Candidatus Bathyarchaeia archaeon
TGATAATTGGGGATACTCAGCTGGAGATGAGAATTGGAAGTCGACGAGGCAGCTGATTCACAATCTTGTTCGCTGCGCAAGTGGTGGAGGAAACTATCTGCTCAATGTGGGACCTAAGGCTGACGGCACAATCCCGGAACCATCTGTCAAGAGGTTGAAGGAGATAGGGAAGTGGATGAAGGTTAACGGAGAATCAATATATGGTTCTGGACGATGCCCCTTTGGCGGAGGGATGATTGGCCTAACAACCGCGAAGGACAATACTGTGTATCTTCACATCTTCAGGTGGCCCGGGAAGGAAGCAACCATTGCATGCGTGAAGAACAAGGTTCTATCGGCGAAGATTCTGGCAACAGACAAAGAGGTGGATGTTGTCCAAGAAAATAACCGAGTTCATCTCACAAATCTACCCGTGAAGGCTCCCGACCCATACGACAGCGTCATAAAGATGGAGCTAGACAGCAAACCGGAAGCCTACTCTCGCGACAGGTTCGTGCCTTAGTTCTAATCCGCACTTCAATTCCTAAGAGAGCTAGCTAGCACCTAGTCTTCACTGGCACATAAGCCCTCTATTCGTCAATTTGCGAGAGGTTCTACCTTCTAAATTCGATACCCCTTTCCCCTCTTGTTTTCCCGCTTCCAAGATACTGCTCAGCAGCATTGAGATCCTTTCATAGTGCGCTAGATAGGGTTATGGCCCTCTCTGAGGCGCTGTTTTTAGGAATGATTTCACTCCTGAAAACTATACCCCCTAGCATTTTCCATGTGTCTATTGAAAGTTATCATGGGATCAGACCCGTTTTGGAAAAATGATTAAAGGACCTCTGAGCCCTTATTGTTTGTGGTCATCATGTCTTCTGAGAAAGGGTATGTTTTCGATTGGATCGAGAAGAACAAGAGCAGAATCATCGAGATCAGCGATAAGATTTGGGAGTTCGCTGAGCTTGGCCTGATCGAGCTCAAGTCTTCAGCGCTCTTAGCGGATGAGCTGGAAAAGCACGGTTTCAATGTTGAACGCGCAGTTGCTGGCATGCCCACAGCATTTGTTGCCACTTGGGGAGAAGCAAAGCCGGTCATCGGGATAATGGGTGAGTATGATGCTCTACCAGGGCTTTCACAGAAGAAGGTTCCATGGAAGGATCCTGTTGAATCGGGCAAGCCTGGTCATGCATGTGGGCATAACATTCACGGAACAAGCGGCATGGCCGCGGCAATAGCACTTAAGAAAGCTATGGAAGAACACGGCATTGGGGGTAAGGTCAAATTCTTTGGTTGCCCTGCTGAGGAGAACTTCTCAGGCAAAGTGTTCATGGTTAGAGAAGGCTACTTCAGTGATGTGGATGCGGCGATAAGTCATCATCCTGGGTCCATGAACGCAGTCACGTTGAAGAGCAGTGTAGCTCTTAACTCAGTCAAGTTTCACTTCTACGGCGAATCTGCCCATGCTGGCGGCTCACCCGAGCAAGGTAGAAGCGCCCTAGACGCTATAGAACTAATGAACACTGGCGTTAACTTCATGAGGGAACACGTGATACAAGACGCCAGAATACACTACATTATCGAGAAAGGCGGACAACAGCCGAATATTGTTCCATCATACGCAAGCAGCTGGTATTACGTAAGGGCTCCAGAAAGAGATCAAGTGGAGTTTATACATAACTGGATTCTCGACATTGCCAAAGGCGCCGCATTGATGACTGGAACCAATCTAAAAGACGAGTTCATGGGCGGACTTTACAACAAGATACCGAACAGAGTCATCGCTGAGCTGATTGTCAAGAACATGCGAGAGATCGGGCTGCCTGAATATGACGATGAAGACGTCAAGTTCGCTGAGAGGCTTTCCGAATCTATCACTCCTGACATGAAGATTGCCCAATTAAGGAAATCGAAACGCCCAGGATGGGAAAAACTTGTTGATAAGCTGATGGACGATGAGATTCCTGATCCTTGGGGCGAAGGCGAAACCAGTCATGGCAGCACGGACGTGGCGGATGTTAGCTGGCAAACACCAACCGTCGAATTCAGCACTGCCACCTGGATATTGGGAACGCCTGGACATTCATGGCATTGCGCAGCTCAGAGCGGAGTGGGACTTGGACACA
>CAZBDB010000282.1:0-2085 GCA_964490655.1 uncultured Candidatus Bathyarchaeia archaeon
TTCTACGATTGATCCCTGTGATACCCAATCCACAATTGAGCCACCTCTATGATGCAGGGGAGAAAGGAATTCCCACAGAAAGGGCAAAAGAGATCATCAGGAAGTTGGATTACGACGGGCTAATCGAGCAAATGCCAGATGCACATGGACACCCATACTTCAACTACATAAAAACCAGTCTAGGCAAAAAACTACTAAAAGCGATCAACAAGGGCAAGTATGACCTCAATCTAGCTGAAGATACTTATCTCCAGATGCCATACTGAAATCTAGAGATAAATGATGACACTCTGCTCACACACGCGCTCGACAGGGATGAATAGAAGGCACAAACCGAAAGCCAGTCAAGCAATACTAGCCGCCCTAGTCTTCTTCTTTGACCCTTTTCACCGTGATTCTTGGCGTCTCGTCGCCAGGCTTGTAGTACACGATCACGATCCAGCCTCCCTTCTTCTGGATGATGCCCCTTCCCAGAACCTTATTCATCGTAGCTTCCATGAAACCGTTATCTGAAATGGTTAAAAGTAGTTATGAAAAGAGTTTCTGAAACATACATCTTGGAGTTCAGTAGAATTGTAGACGAACATTCCTGGCGAATCTAGCTTCGAGTCTACAGTCTCGTCTGTCAATCTCGTGTTTCTACACTGTACACCTAATGAATACATTCAAAAATTTCTTAACCTTGGTAGAGGGTAAGAATTCTTAACTTCGTTATCGATCTTGACTTAACAGGTCTTATAAAACCGAGTCCCATACGGAAATAGATGATAGAAATGGAGGAGAAAGTCCAAATCCCAGATAATTTCATTCTCAAATATAGGAAGATAACCCCCGATTACAGAAGGGAAGAAAAGGTAGATAAAAAGGAGAAACCGAAGGATTGCTTCGGAAATTACAGCTCTTGCACCAACCCCAGAGAATGTCCGATTAGAATGGGATGTCTCAAGGAGAAAATAGAGCAGACAAGAAGGGGTATTCTGGGCGAGAGACTTAGTCTGAAATTCAAGGAAGGGCTATTCGAACTCGCATCCTCCTCCTTCCCCTAACAACGTTCAATTCGAAACATGAGTGTATGTGACGGACTTCTAAACTTGACCGACTTAAGAGGGAAAATGCACAGCTGACTTTGTAGACGCTGCACCATCAAGAAAGCGCCGGATCGCGACTCTTATATATCGGTGCCTTTCATCCTTTCTTTCTTGGTGGCTCCGTTGCGATCCGGTTCATCAGCCAAGAATAGAAAACATCAGATTTTTTTCTTCACTCTTTTGAAGCTGGCAGAGCTGGGCGCAACGGCCAAAGCAATAAAGATCTCAACCGATTTCTTAGCCGCGAAGATGGGATCCTCTCAGCAGACCGCTTCGCGCCATCTGGTCGATCTGCAGCGGATAGGATGGATCCGCCGATCGATTACGCATGAGGGCAGCATGGTCAGCATGACCGACGCTGGTAGAGCTCAGCTGAAGAGTGTTTTCTCTCGTTTGTCATCGATCTTTGAGTTGAAGTATCCGCCGTCAGTTACGCTTGAGGGTGTTGTCTTCAGCGGATTTGGGGAGGGAGCTTACTACGTGACCCGCGAGCCATACAGAAAGGGGTTCGTCGAAAAGCTCGGTTTCGACCCATATCCCGGAACCCTAAACCTCAGGCTGACATCAGAGTATGACATCAAGACGAGGGCTGAGCTTGAGAACTATCCAGCCATAGAGATAGGCGGATTCGAGAACGAGGATAGAAGCTACGGGGCTGTGAGATGCTTCCATGCCCTCATAAATAACAGGGAGAAAGCGGCCGTTGTCTGCGCGCTCAGAAGCCACTATAACACATCGGTGATCGAGATTATCTCTCCAGTATACCTAAGAGGCCGTCTGGATCTTAAAGACGGACACAAAGCAAAGGTCGAGGTGTTCCCAAGTCTGTCTTCTGAGAAGACCGAGAGCTAAAAAGAGAATCTTACCTTCGATATCTCTCCAATATTCTCCGTTTTATCCTGGATGTGCTGAGGTCTTTCCCTCCGAACCTTCCAATTCTCACTATCTGGATCCGAAGCCCCTTCTCGGCCACGAGTCTGCGTAGATCGTCCTCGAT
>CAZBDB010000283.1:0-2079 GCA_964490655.1 uncultured Candidatus Bathyarchaeia archaeon
CGACTCACAGGCTCAAAACGCATACATCTCAGAAACCTCTCCCGCGTTCCCATCTGCACGTTCACTTTCCTCCCAACACTCGCCCTAAACCACACAATCTGAGCTACGCACCTATATGTAGAACTCACTTCCGAAGCTTCTGATGGCCTGGAGGAAGATAAGGTCTTCAGAAACAATCTCTTTCCATGGATAGGCTGTTTCTTTCTTGTTTTGGCTAACAAGCTCGGATGGGACTAAGAAGGAGGAATTCCCGCTCAAGACGTGCCTGATATACTGGGCATGTATGTTTAGATCTGCTCTCTCTTTGGAACAGCCAGTGCACGTATTCGTTGGATAATGCCTATCTAACGGGTCTTTGGCTCTTTTGTTCTCTTCTTTTGGTGAGGATTACTGCCATGAGCACAGCGATTATAACCGCGGAGACGGCGCCTATGATGTACAGCATGTAATCGACTTGGAAAGTGAGCTTGCCCAACAGCGCATTCTTGACTAGCTGACCGAATTCGGTTATATCGTAATCCCAATTCTGAAGCATCCTAGGCATCCAAGAAGGGCTCCAGCACCACGCAGTCCAACAAGCTCCTTTCTCATCCATGTATTTGAGAAGAGGAACCCCGAAATCTTCGCTTGTTGAATCGAGACCTTTATTCTCTGATCCAGGCTCGAACCCCCACTCGCCGACAAAAAGCGGATAGTCCTCGCTCAGGAATCCGAAGTACTCGTCCCAAGGGCCATACCCAATCAACTGTCCAGGATATAAGTGTGGTTCATAAGCTATGTTGTCTCTCTGAACGGGATCATCTGCGACACCTCTCAGATCGTATGCCCATTGTACGCCTGAGACTAGTATCAGAGCTTTCGGATTGTGAGAGCGTACGACATCGATGAGTTGCTCGGCTATTGGTCTCCAGTCGTTCCAGGATATGTAGGATGGTTCATTGAAGACGCTGTAGATAACCCATGAATCGTCTTTGTATCTCTCTGCGACCTCATGCCAAAACGTGATCGCTAGATTCAAGTCGGGGTTATAAGGGTTGCCATGCCAGGGATAATCTCTTCCCCATGTTGGATGTTCAACTTCGCCCGTAATAGCGTTGCCGTGAGCGTGCCATCCCAATAGAATGTACATCCCATATTTTCTCCCCCAGCTGACTATTGGATCTAAATACTTCTCTATATAGTCCGGATCGTACTCCCAGAGATCTGGGTGAATAGGAACTCTGACAACGTCAGCTTGCCAGTTCGCGGAGAGTTCCTCAAAGTCTGCCTCAAGAAAATGATGGGCCACATGATCGACAAAATATGGATCCTCGATCGCTACTCCCCTCAAAATCACCTCTGAACCATTTTCGTCAACAATCCGGTTTCCTTCCACATGCAGCCACGGAAGAGGTTTGTCAACAGGATCTTCAGCAGGGGTCCCCTCATTCTTCGCAGCAATGGGAAGCATTTCACACTCATGGGTTGCGGAGATGTAAACAAAAGATGCCATTGCGATTAGGACTGCGGCTCGAATCAATTTCGACCAATCTAACGAAATTCTTGGCATTCCGACCTCCCTCAAGTATGTGCTGGCTCCTCAGAAAATGCTGTCACCTACAAGATCTCTTTTGCCTAGGGTATAATAAATCTGCCGTTGGTCTGACGTAGCGTGGAGCGTTGATGGGATCCTAGACAGGAAGAGATGAGGAGATTCTGGGAACACTCTGTAGACATACCGTTGATACTTAGTTCATGGATTTTAGGGCGATTGTCTTTATCTCGAAGGGCTTGACGCTCATTTTGATCTTTCCATTCTCGAGTTCGAGCTGTGCGATCTCTTTCTCCATCATGTCGACTTCGCTGGCTCTCTCAGCCTCGAGCCCAAGAGTTAGCTCTGCTTGGGCTCCTTCGCCGGTGGCGTCGTAAATTCTGATGATTATGTCATCTGAGTCTTCGGCGCTCTTGACGCAGGAAATAACAACATTCTCAGGTTTCAGCTGGATGAAGCTCTTGGTCTCTGGTAGCGATCCGCCGGATGAGTTAGTTACTGTGATGGACTCGAGTGGATGGTTCACCTCGTAGCCTCTCCTGAAGGTT
>CAZBDB010000284.1:0-2072 GCA_964490655.1 uncultured Candidatus Bathyarchaeia archaeon
AGACTTGGTACATCAACATATTGCTCTTTTTCTGATGTCGCAGGCGAAATCATCGCCACCCACGTCATAGTCCCTAATGACACTATATAAATTGTGGGAATTTCTAGAATATGGATTTGCTTTTTGCGAATAGGCTAGCCAATTTTTGGTGACAAGAATTTGACACCACTAGTGTGGTCTTCTGAAGAAAGTAGTATAGAAGAAACGCAAATTTGCCTTAGATAGTCAACCGCAGATGCGGCGGGTCCAGAAGGCTTATATACATTATGCCTCCTAATTCGTGAAGCTGAGGGCCTCTCCGTGCAAGAAAAATCCACCGTTGCCATGATGTTATTCGCCTATTTTGGCTATAACATCTGAGAAGGGAGAGGTCAGGCAAAAATCGCTTTTCCATATTGCTTCAATCTCTCTCTTTTGGAGGAATCTTACATTGAGTGGAAATAAAGAACGATCTTTCCCGTGCCTTGTAGCCAAGTTCGGAGGGAGCAGTCTAGCAAATGGAACGGACATACTAAGAGGCGTAAGGTCGGTGATCAATGAGAAGCGAAGAGGAACACAAATAGCCGTCGTAGTCTCGGCGATGGGCAAGACGACGGACAGGCTGATCAGCGTCGCTGAAAAGGCTTGCGGAAGAGAAGTTTCACCAAACGAACTAGATGATATTGTTGCGATGGGAGAGAGGACCACCGCTAGGATCTTTACTGCTGCTCTAAGGTCTAAGGGCGAGAGAAGCATCTACCTAGACCCATCAGATGCCGATTGGCCCATCATAACCGACGATTCATTCAATAATGCCAAGCCAATCCTCCTCATGTGTGAGAGACGGATCAAAGAGAAGATTCAACCCATGTTGAAGAAGGGGATAACGGTAGTCATGCCCGGATTTGTCGGAAGAACGGAGGAGGAAGTAATAACTACGATGGGGCGGGGAGGGAGTGATATAACGGCCATGATCTTAGCTAGAGGTCTCTCAGCCGATCAAGTGACCTTGGTAACAGATGTAGACGGTATAATGTCGGCCGACCCCAAGATCATCAAGAATCCCAAGAGGCTAGACAATATGGAAATAGATACTCTCGTCGGATTGGCTGATTCAGGGTCGAAGTTCATCCACAAGAAAGCTCTGCGATATAAGGGTCCAACGATCGATGTAAAAGTTATCAACAACGCTGCAGGGGACCTCAGAGCTGAGGGCACCACAATCCGAGGGAGCTTCTCGGAAACCATCGCAGTCGAGTCGCATCCAGACGTATCGATGGCGGTCACAATTGTCGGGGAGGCCATATCAGAATCTCCAGAGACGCTACAGAATCTACTACAAGAGGTCAGGAAGTTCTCCGTTCCCATCCTAGGGATGTCCATAAACCACAACTCGCTAATATTCTACCTGCCCGTGAACTGTTCAGACGAACTGCTAGAAGCTTTGCACTCGATCGTCACGAAAGACGACAGGACATTAGCTATGGCTGTCAGGCAGAATCTGTCCTTCATAAATGTCAAGGGAGTGGGACTAGAGGAAACACCGGGAATAATAAAGGCGATTTCCGATGTGCTCACCGTAGCCCACATAAACATATATGGAATCTTCACGATAACATCGAGTGTAATACTATTCGTCGACTTGAAGGATAAAGAAAGAGCCATCCAACTGATAGGAGACTCGGTGGGGAGATATACAGGGGAGAATGTCCCACCCGCCAAGGAGGAGGAAGAATGAGAGAGCTGTGGATAAGAATTGATCCTTCGCTGAATAAAGACGACAAGAAGGGACTCATCAACGCAACGCACAGCATTTGTTCAGCTTATATGGTTGAATCCAAAGACGTAGAAATGGCCAGAAAAAGCGGCGCAAAGACTCTTATAGCAACATCTGTC
Organism: uncultured Candidatus Bathyarchaeia archaeon; assembly: GCA_964490655.1. GTDB lineage: Archaea > Thermoproteota > Bathyarchaeia > Bathyarchaeales > WAQA01 > CAZBDB01. The sequence continues at coordinate 1,876 of CAZBDB010000284.1, forward strand.
GATGGTGACATCCTGCTCGTAGATGACGCTGATAAACTTGCGGAGGCCAAGAAGGAAGGCAGAACTACATGCATGCTTGTGACAGTCCAATCCAAGGAAGACGAGAAGAGGATAGTCGACCTAGCCGAAGCTCATGTTGACTACATTGTGGTCAGATGCCGAGACTGGAAGGTCATACCCCTAGAGAACCTCATAGC
>CAZBDB010000285.1:0-2070 GCA_964490655.1 uncultured Candidatus Bathyarchaeia archaeon
CAAGAACTTAAGGAAAGACTTCACCCACCGATCTTTCCATTCTTCAACGGCGTATGGGAGCTCATACTCCCCGAGGCGATCACTGACTCGAATGGAGAAGAGATCGGCCTTTCTTTCGCTTTCAAACTGAAGGAGGTCCGCAATCCAGTCTGGAAATTCGCCCAAGGCAAGATCATGATAAAATGCAGGTTCTACTACGTGCCCGTTCAGGAGTCCTCCGATGAACTAGTCTACAAGGTCGGAAGGGGAGAGATGAAGATGGACTTCCAAATCAATGGTTGGGACTGGAACATAGACGAAGTGACCAAGACTGTCAACGAGTTGAGGAGCGCCGGGATAAACATCACGGCACCTAACATTCAGAGAGCGGGTCTCGCACTGTGGGTAGACCTCACCTCTGCCAAGTTCGACAGGGTTAGAAACGTCAGGAACGTGGGTGAAACCTTCGAAGAGATAGGAAACACGACCAGCTTGAAGAAGACAGCTGAAGAAGTGCTGGAGAGCGCACGAGACTTGACGGAAGCCGTGAAAGAGGGCTACGAAACTCTGACCCAAGCAATAACGGAAGTCGAAAGAGAGATCGCAGCAGACTCAACCGATTGGGCCGAGGTTCAGGAAGAGATTCTCAAAGTGATAGACAAATCTGTAGACAATGTCGTCGACAGTCTACTTGATATGAAGAGATTAGTTGCTGAAGCCTTGTCCTGCCTTGAGGACACTTCCGGTGCTGAGACATATAGAGAACTTGGGAACGACTTGACAGTGGCGGCAGACCACGCCATTGAGAAGCTCAGATCCATAAACGAGACCCTAGCAAGCCTCCTAGACGTCCAAGACGGCTCAATGCTGAAGGAGACACATACCGCCGTGTATCGAGAGTATAAAGCCACTTTCGAGGAGCTAAGAGAATCGGCCCTCGCAATAGCCAATAGGTTGCGGAATGAGCTAGAAAGCTTGACTGCAAGATTGGCCGAAAGGGCGAGAGCCACGAGGATAAGGATTGAGGATAAGGTCATAGGCCTAAGCGATCGACTTGAAGAGGATGAAAGACCGGTCGCCATCGGGGCCAAGCTCGGTGAGGACTTAAAGTTAGGCTTTGCCACCGATGACGGTTTGCTTGCAGGATGGTTCAAGTTCATCAATGCCTCCAAGGTCACGTATCCTGACAACAGCGCGCGCGCTGGCTCTACAGAGAACCATCCGGTTAGAGCAGCATACATAGAGGCTGGCAACCACCTACGTCTATACATGATCTACCCCTACTTCGACGACGCTATACTCGAACACGACCCAAGCATAGGACTGGACGTCCAAGAAACAACAAGCCCAGAAGCACAAGAACCAAAGTACACCGTAACGCCGCCGTCAGGCGACGAAATACTACCATCATCCGTTGAAACGGCGGTTCAGCAGGCTCTACCGACCAGAACAATCATAACAATCGCTGCGGCAGTAGCTTTGGTGGCCGTCGCAGCTGTCTTCTACGTAAGAAGACGATGAGACCCACAAACCATCCTACCTTTTTTCTGCGGAAACAGAACACTGCCTATTGGGATCTTGACTGGAAAAAGCAACTGGCTTCTTAGCACTGTGACCTCTGAGTGTCGAGACTTCCTAGACATCGATTTCTAGAGTTCTCACGAGGAACTTGTAGAGGTAGAGTGCTGAGTCCTTGTCTACTGTCAATCCGCGTGTTGATCCTAGAAAGCAGACGCCGTCGATTCCCCGTTCCTGTGCAAGGCCTAGAAGAATTCCTGATGCCCCGATTATCCTGTCGCCCTTATAGATTGCCGCGCCTTTCTTCGTGAAGTCTTCGGTGATCTTCTGGGATGTTGCCGCAACATATATTTCCTTCTCGAGCTTGGATTCCATTGCCCCGCCCAACGTCACAATGAATTTGCACCCATAGTCAGCGACAAAGTCCAAGACTTTTCCGCATACCTCATAGTGTGCGAGTATATCCTCCATCGGCGGCTGGACATCCCCGGTTAAGATTATCAAGTCTCTATCTTGTGTTTCTGAAGCGTAGAATTCGTATCTCGGTGGCCGGCAGATCCCTTTGTCGTCTAT
>CAZBDB010000286.1:0-2064 GCA_964490655.1 uncultured Candidatus Bathyarchaeia archaeon
GTTCCTCCGTATCTCTGCGTGGCCATCGATGTCATCAGGCATCACAGGCTCCTCAAGCCAAGCCGGCTCATACCTCTCAAGCTTCCTCGCCATCTTAATCGTGTAGGGCACAGTCCAGCTCATCCAACAGTCAAGCATCAACTCAACATCATACCCAACAGCATCACGCACCGTTTTAGCAAGCTCAATATTCTTCTCGACCCCTGATGATCCGCTCCCAGGACCATGCCTGAAGAACCACTTCATCGCCTTGAAGCCCTTCTCAACATGTTCCTGACACCTTTCAACAACCTTATCCGGTTCCAGTGAGAAGCCAAGCATACTAGCATAAGCTGGAACCTTCTCTTGGACAGGCCCGCCCAGAAGCTTAACAACTGGTTCCTCCTTCAACTTCCCAATCAGATCCCAAACTGCGCAGTCGACGGCGCTTATGGCAAACACCGTGTCTCCCTTCCTCCCGTGAACCTGAGACCTGTACATGATGTCCCAGATCTTCTCAACGCTGAATGGATCCTCACCCAATATGAAAGGCTTCAATTCATTCTCAACTATCATTGCGATCTTAGATGATATCGGGCCAAAGACCCCTTTGTCTCCCTGATCGGTGGATATTTCCAAGAAGCTTTGCTCGAACACTTCCTCCTCACCTCTCGTCCGTGGACCTTGATCTCTGAACCTCTCATAGATATCCACGGGTCTCACCAGCCTTTCCTCCCAAGAGCCCCTAGGGAGAGGCGGCTTTCCCCTAAGCTTGAATGTACTTATCTCTTCAATCTTCATTGCATCTACGCCTCTACTTGAATCAGATCACTAACCTTAAATCACTTGCGAAAATAGGGTTTCAACTTTGCCGGTGTCAGAAAGACAATTATAGCTGACTTAGAATATTTAGAGCAACGACGAGGTGTGCAGATGAGCGTAAATGCCTATGTTATGTTTAAGGTCAGCTCAGGAAGTGAAAGAGAGATCTGTAAGAAGATCATAGAATTCGACGGAGTTCTAGAATGCAGCGTAATATATGGAGAGTACGATCTAATCTCGAAGATAAAATCTGAGAGCCTCGACAAACTCGAAGGGATCATAGAGAAAATCCGAACCATACCCAGCATCGTGCTAACCTCAACCATGATCGTAGCAAGAGCATACAAAGGCAAAACTGAGAGAGACCCCCACCACAAGAGCTGAGAATGCCCTTCTGCTCGTGTTTTCGTTTTTTCATTCGTCCTAAGACAGCCCCAAATAGGACAAGAAACGAATGAGAGAGAGTATTATCAAGAGCACTTGCGCGGTAGACTATTGCAGATAAGAGTTATAATCAATCTAGCCAATATCTGGTGCTCAGAACAAATCATCTAACAGAAGGTTGAATGCATTGAAGAGGCTTGTAGATCCCTACCGCGTGATATTCCCCACACCAGCAGCTCTAGTAACATCCATTAATACCGATGGCAAACCGAATGTGGCAACAGCCGGCGAAGTATTCATGATGTCTCTGCATCCACTGATAGTCGCAGCTGGCTTTAGACCAGCCACATATACGAATAAGCTGATACATGCCACAAAAGAATTCGTAGCCAATCTGCCTAAACAAGAAATTCTAGAGGCTGTGGACTACTGCGGATCAGTTTCCGGAAGAGAAGTAGACAAATTCAAGGCAACGGGGCTAACACCTCTACCAGCTAAGCACGTCAGGCCTCCACTCATAAAGGAATGCCCCGTAAACGTTGAATGCAAAGTTCGGGACATAATCAGCCTCGGATCTCACGACGTCTTCGCAGGTGACGTATTAGCAATCCACATGGATGAAGAAATCATAGGAGAAGACGGCCGAGCTGACTTAACAAAGTTCAAGCCCTTCGCCTTCGCGTCGAGGAAATACTACGCGGTTTCACACTTTCTGGAACGCGTGGGCTTTAGCAAGAAAGATAAGAAACGCTGATCGAACCTTGGGGGGATGAAGAGAGTGACAGAGGTCAAAATAAGCATCATCGGCGCCGGAAGCGCCGTATTCTCGATGAGACTAGTGAGCGATATCTGTCTAAAAGACAGCCTCAAAGGAAGCAC
>CAZBDB010000287.1:0-2054 GCA_964490655.1 uncultured Candidatus Bathyarchaeia archaeon
ATGATGGATCAAGAGCTGGCTGCGCTGGGAGACGCCTTTGTGAATTTCGTTTTTTCTTTAGCCCTCTCGAGAAAACTCAATAGGCCCATGGGGGTGAAAGTGCAGAGTCGGATACTATCACGAGCCTTGAGAAAAGCAGATGTAAGAAGGCTGCTTCCCCATAGGGTTGACCGTCACAAGCAGGCCGACGCCGCTGAGGCCCTAATTGTATACGGCTGGATCACAGGGATAGTCACTATTGAGGAGTGCGTCGCCGCTCTGGAGCGAGAAACCGATGCCGATGAGGCCTTCGGCAAGATTCTGCAGAAAATCACGGGAGACAATAAGTTTGGCTGATTTGCCTTCCGATGTGTGTCAGCTCTTTTGTTCTTTTTCCCAGTTTTCTAGAGCCTTCTGGAAGTTGGCTCTGAACTTCTTCTCGGTCTGAAGTATCTTCTGCGCTGCGTCTCTGAGCGCTGTTTCGGGCTTCCTCCGGCCCTTGGTTCTGATGTAGATTACTGAATGCGATGTTAGCGGATGTGGTATGTTGTACCCAGCCATGTCTATGCTCTCATCCTCCAACAAGACTTTCTCCAAGAGGTTGCATAGTGTATGGCCCTCTCCCTCGATCTCTATTCTCAATTCGTTACTTGTCTTCTTCAAGACCTTGACCTGCATGTATGGGCCACCTATATTGCGCTTTCTCCGTAATCGAGGGCTGTTTTCCGTTTCTCAATGTTCCCGCAGTTTTCACATACCATCCTTGGTCTCTTTCTTGTTAAGATGTGGCCGCAACTTGAGCAGAAGCCATAAAGGACCCCGAGGTCCTGACCCTTCAAAGTAAGGTGATAAACAGTATTTTTCTCACTCACCACTTTGGCCCTTGCCAGATCCCCCATCCTACAGACATCGAACATCGATTCTACGTATCTGAAACTCGCATCGGAGATGTGAACTAAGCCAGTGAAGAAACCTGAAAGGTATCTCATTCCGATCCTAAACATCCGCAAGCTTGCCATCGAATCCTGCACACTTGCGATGCTCCCAGTGACTATGCTCCCCACGCTCGGCACAGGGGAACCTTGAGCGAGAGAGTGTACTGAAACGTTCTTGTTCATCAAGTCCACCAACACACGGCCAACTACCCTCGAGTATATAGATCCATCTTCGATGTAAGTTCCATCGCTCGACACGAACTCCTCTATGACGCCGAGTTTCTCCCCAGGTAGGACCAGCTGCCCGCTTCTCTTGGCTTCTTGCATCCCAGTCGCATCCAAACTTTGTTAGAGGACGTTGAGGCTAGATATTAGGTTTTCTCATAGATAAATGATCGGTTCTAGTCTTTGACCTTGAGGATCCGATAAAGGTCAACCTCAACGAAGTATCTCTCTCTCTGGTGGAAATCGAAGGTCCTCGGGATCGTAATCTCCAACCCGTAGATCCGATCCACCGTCCCGCCGAGATGTGAAACCTTACGACGTAGAAACTCCCTGTTGGAATCGCCGCGTTTATGCAGTGAATATATGGTCTCCGAGATTTCGATCGCCTTATCTAAAAACATCACGTCAGCCCCCCGCCTCCAACTTCCGAATGGTGGATTCATAATCGTGGTTCCGAAGTTGCCAACAATAGAACCTATGTCACATATGGCGAACTGAACCATGGCATTCAAAGCTTCCGCATTCTCTTTGGCAACCTTCACAGCGTCTCTGTCAATATCCACACCGACTACGGACCTAGCTCCCATCAGAGAAGCTGAGATTGCCAGTATACCTGTGCCACAGCCTAAGTCGATAACTCTTTTCCCGCGGATGTCATCATTCACTTGGCCAGCGATGTAGGCGATTTCCGCCGCACTTTCGGCACCCAAAGTATAGGCCTCCCAATGCAGCTTAGGCTTGGGATGAGGCGAGAGCTGTGAAAGCAAAATTGTCAGGTGTTTCTTTCTCATTCCTTCCTCAACTTGACTACTCTGAGGATTGTAATTATGACGGAATTCTGAACCACCCCTCTTTCAAGAGATCTCCCCAACTAAGTTTGCCCAGCATGACGAGGGCTTCTCTTACTGTCAGAAC
>CAZBDB010000288.1:0-2053 GCA_964490655.1 uncultured Candidatus Bathyarchaeia archaeon
CATCATTCCGCCAAGAACGAATATGCCGAAGTCGCGTATCAACTGGCCGAAGTGCGGCGCGTCTTGGAGAAGATCCGCCTAGAAGAGGGCTGATCCACTTCCCGGTCTTGAAGACAGCATGAGCTTTATTATCGATCGAAGTACGCGTGCAAAACAGACAAATTCTATATATAATGTGACTTATCGATCGACAACCGATTATGACAGAGATTGGAAACAACGTCCCCTCTTGATCACATCGATCGATCCCACTTCACTCGCCCTTCTCAAAAAGCAAGTAATGATTGATTATTTCTCCCAAACCTATGCTAGAACAAACATAGGTGTGGAGGCGCCAGCCGTTCTTTTGCCATTCCTCAATTGTTTTACCGACATTATTGTGGTGACCAACTTTCACGCACGTCCATTCTTTCACTCATTTTCACCTCTATAACACTAGAATGAGCAAGTCTATCTAAAGCATTTCTCTTTCTGAGGGATTTTAGTAATTGCTTAATCAAAAAGTCAGATTGTCACATCGAAAGTATGACAACCGATCGATCGACACGTCCACCTTATCTAGAATCGATCGATAGACTAGGATCCTCTTGAAGCTGATACTCTAATAACAATTCTTCCTTCTAAGCGATTCTTTCTGGCGATGCGATAAGAAGATCACAGAAGGACAGCGGAAGCTGCAGTCAATACTAGTCCCGAGGCCAGCGGTATCGTCAAGTTGTCATCGACCGGCAACGGTAGGAATTCAGCTAACATGCCGACCGCGGAAGCAACTAGTGCCGTGAGTGGATCAACAAACAAGAGTGACCCCAGGAAGGCGGCAAAGAAGCCGCCTATTGTGCCTTCAAAGTTCTTGGTCTTGTTGAGGGGTACACGGTTCTCGCCGAATTTCTCTCCGAAGATTGCTGCAAACCCGTCGCCAAGTGTCAGGACTGTTATGGATACGTAGCATATCGGCTCAGGAAACAGTACAATCGAGATGATGATTCCTAAGGCATAGAATATCGGAGAAGCTACGAACTCCTGGAACTCAGATTCTCCCGTCGCCTTCGATGTTATGTACGCTATTACTGGCAGGCTTTTTCCGAACATCCTCCGAGTCTCAGAGACCGTATACAATGTTGTTACTAAGAGTATCAGAGAGGCAATGACGTAACGGTCGAACAGGTGCGCGCAGATTAGAGACACGAAGAAGCCGCCTATGTGTATGAGCTCGCGCACTAGGTCTCTTTCAGAGAGTCCACGACTCCCACTCTCAATTCGTTCGCCCTTCACTAAGGGGACTATTTTCGAGAGTTCGCCTTTGACAACGTGATCTGATCTGAAGCTTAGAATGAAGTCAGGATTATAACCGATCTTGAGATCGCAGAGCCGGAACATAGGGAGGTTGTTTCTATCGTCGGCGACTACCACGCAATAAGAACGTGATGCTGGCTCATCATTGAGAATCTTCTTGAGTGCAATAGCCTTGCCGTCGGGTTCGATTACGTCGCCCCAGATGTATCCTGTCAAGATGCCCTCAGACAATCCGATCTCCAAGCCAGAAACATATCCAGCTCCTAGACTTACGCTCAGCTCTTCCAATGCGATCCTTGGGACGCCCGAACTTATCAAAGCGATCTTGAACCCGGCCTTTCTGAGTTCCTTGAAGACGTGTTCGACTCCGGGCATCAGGGGAACCCCTTGAAACAAGGAGATGAACCTCTCCAAAGACAGTCCATGGAAAAGCCGGTAGATACCTTGCAGGGCATGCTTTAGGGAGATTAAGCCAATCTCGTAGAGAAGACCGAGAAAGGCTGCCTTGATGAAGGGCCACACGCCTATTTTCCCAGCGATTTCGAAGAGCATGAACCGTCTTTTGGGGACAACTATGCCCTCAACGTCGAAGACAACTAGTCTGTTCTGAGCTTCGGGTCTCATGCCCAACTCACTGAGCTGCGGGAAAAGCCACGATTGGATGCAACTGGGATAACCTGAAGAGCTATCCCCTTCCTACCTGTTTGAGGATCATCTTTAGCTGGTCTTCATCGATTGCGTCCATCTCGTAGAGTGCTCT
>CAZBDB010000289.1:0-2039 GCA_964490655.1 uncultured Candidatus Bathyarchaeia archaeon
CCCCCAGATCGGTGCGAATTCTTCGCGGACTAGAAGCAACCCGAAAATCGCAGCCAACAGATATACCAATTGTACTTTGAGTGATCTTGACGATTCTTCAACGCGCTGAGACACGTTTTTTCTGAAGAAAGATATCTGAGATAGAGCTACGAAGATGCAGAGACCGATCACTGCAATATGCTCTGGTAAAAGAGAGGGACCCATCACTCCATCTCCAAACACGAACTGTACGCTCAGATATTTAAGAAACATGGACAGGTGATCTAGACCAGTGGCTCCTCCGACAGCAAAGATTCTTGATTACATCCTCTGAAGGATGACCTCAATCTCGTCGATTCTCGACATTTCTTCCTGTTTCCGCTTCATGCTCTCTTGGAGTTCCTTCTTTTTCTGCTTGAGCTTCGGAATCAGTTTATCTATCTCCGCAATCTTCTCTTTTTCTTGATGAATCGACTTCTCTAGACTCTCTTTCTTTTCATTGAGTTTTGGGATTATCGAGCCTGGTTGGATCTCCGCTCTTATCTCTTCCCTAACCTTTTCAAGCTTACCCCTAAGATAATCTGAGACCTGAAATACATCAATCTGGTCAGGTGCCTCTTCTTCGTGTTCTCCTTCTGAAGGTTCTTTATCTTCCTCAGTTTCCATGTCTTCCTGCCTTTCATCGGACTTTCCTTTTGACTTGTCTCTTCCAAACAACGCCGTCGGCCCCAGTCTCATCTATCAATCAAGAACGGACATATTAAAGAAATGTGAACGCAATGTTAGAACTCAGGATCTGAGTTCTGTTCGCTGTCAGAGTCGAGCGCTCGCTTTACTGAGGAACATGAAAAGGCTGAGACAGACATCCTGAAGCAAACAAGAATTGGAACTTAGGAGAAACTTCACGCGAGAGACGACGCTGAAATCGCATGCATAGTCCTCTAACCAAAGCTTGTAAGGAGGCAAGTTTATATCAGCAAAAGCGTCTATTCTGCGAAAAATCCTTCGGTGACTTCGAGCATGGTTTCCAGCAAGGCTGATGAGGTGCTGAGGTATATAGAAAGACTGGCTCAAAGAAGGTATCTTCCCATCATAGGATCGGAAAGAGGGCGTATTTTGGTTGAGCTGATTCGCAGGATCAAGCCTAAGCGAATATTGGAAGTCGGGACATTGGTCGGATATTCAACGATCTTGATGGGGAAGGAACTTGGAGGAGACGCGCAGATAGTCACAATCGAGATCGACGAAGATGAAGCGGAGATGGCGAAGGAGAACATCAGAAGAGCAGAGATCAGACCTCGAACAACCACACTGATCGGTAACGCGTTGGAGCTTACTGCAAAGCTTGATGGAAAGTTCGATCTGGTCTTCTTGGACGCCGCCAAGAGCGAGTACCTTAGCTATCTCAGAAATGTTGAGAGCAAGCTCCATAGGGGAAGCGTAGTTCTAGCTGACAACGCGGGTATGTATTCTTACTCGATGAGGAGCTATCTGGAATATGTGAGGAAATCGGGAAAATATGAAAGCAAGTTTATGCCTGCAAACGGTGACGGAATAGAAGTGAGCACCAAGCTGTAGATAGTAAGAAAAACACATCAAAGATTCTTTAGAAATGGATGAGTTCCATCAGACTATCGCTGATTGCCAGACAGTCTCGAATCTTGACTCGGGCTCTATTCTAAATGGATCTATCCGGCATTTCACTCAGTTTGTGTGCTGCTGCACTTCAATTGAGTCAGATTCATAGGTCTGCCCTGAAAAATTATATACCTAAGCCAACCAAATAGCGAAGCTGTTGTTGAATAGAACACACTGGTGACGAGTATGAAGATTTCGGATTTGGAGACGATACTTCTATCGTGTCGTGTTCCGAAGGAGCATCAACTCAACTGGGATGGACGAGCTTTCGGTCAAAGAGTTCTTAAGAACGACATGATGATCGTGAGGGTCAAAACAGACGAGGACATAGTGGGCATCGGTGAGCCCAGTGTCTATGGGAGACCAAAGCTCATGCAATCCTGGCTCAACGATCACAAGGCAATGTTCATTGGGAAGGACCC
>CAZBDB010000290.1:0-2036 GCA_964490655.1 uncultured Candidatus Bathyarchaeia archaeon
CTGTTCTTCTGTAGTTTGCCAAGACTTATATGGCAAGATCAAGAGCCACTTATCACTGCCAATGAGGAGGTTGCGGAATGAGAACCGTTTATCCTAAGGGCACAACCATCTACAAGCCGAAGAAGTGCTACAACGGTTACACGATACTCTGGAGAGGCATCAAAGTCAGACTTATCGACATGAACGGAATAACGGTCAACGAATGGGAAGCCGAAACGGACAAAATGAAGGATCGCATACCAAGAGCCAAGCTCCTCGAAAACGGCAATGTCCTTGTGCAGAGAGGAACAATGATGTCACAGACAGGGGGGATCCAGGAATACGACTGGGACAACAATCTCGTCTGGGAATACATCCCTGAAGGCCGCACACCACACACAAAGTTACTTGGGCCTCACCACGATGTCTTCAGAAAACAGAACGGCAACACACTATTGATCTGCAGAGAGGAAGTTCCACAGGAATACACGAAGAAGGTTAGAGAGCCCAGATTTCAGAACATCACCATATACGGAGACGCTATCCTTGAGGTGACGCCTCCCAAAGAGATTGTATGGGAGTGGCATGGATATGGGCATCTCGATCTGAACCACTACAGGATTCTGGCGTCACCTGACTGGTTCGGCGGGCCATACAACAACACGGCGCATGACTGGATGCACGTCAACACCGTTCAAGCACTTCCGGAAAACAAGTGGTACGATGCAGGCGACGAGAGATTCAAGCCGGGCAACGTGATGATAAGCCCCAGATGCCTCGACACAGTATATATCATCGATAGGGACACAAAGGGAGTCGTCTGGAGTTACACAGGAGACTACAGAGGAGGCCTATCAGGCCAACACGAACCCCACATGATAGAAAAAGGACTCCCAGGCGAAGGCAACATACTCATATTCGACAACGGAGCGTCACCCTGGAAAGACCTGGCTCACGCCAGCTGCTCCTATGTGCTTGGAATCAACCCTGTGACAAAAGAGATCGTATGGAAATACGAGAACGGTGAGCAGTTCCACTCCCGCTTCACATCCAGCGCCCAAAGACTGAACAACGGAAACACCCTTATCTGCGAATCAGCTGGAAAAAGAATCTTCGAAGTAACGTCGGACGGAGAAATAGTCTGGGAGTACGTGGAAGGAACAAGCCGCGCTTACAGGTATCAATACGATTACTGTCCCCAAACGTCCGCTCTCGGAAGACCGAAGGAAGTCTCCGTGACACCACCCGAAGACATGCGAGCAAAGCCCGACTATCCTCTTGAATAATAGCGCGCGCTAAATGGGGAAACTAGATGAAGACATTTTCCGTATACGATCATGCGAAGCCCTTGGAACAAGCCATCACAAGAAAAGAATTTTCAGGAATAATGTTCGCTAACGTCCATTACTACAGGCCCGGCGAAACACATGAGGTCCACAGTCACGATGATCATGAGGAGATTTTCATATGCTTCCAGGGAAGAGGAAAAGTGGCAACGGATTGCGGGGAGAGTGAAGTCTCCAGAGGGGATGTGTTTGTATTCAAAACTGGAGAGAGCCATGGATTCAAATCCGACCATGTAGACGCGCTAGCTTATCTCTGCATCGGGATAAGAACACCTTAGCAAGTAGACTCTCAAAGACTCATACAAAAAGAGAATTCGATATTCAGGGGGATAGGATTGAGATACTGTTGTTTCTGCGGGAGAGAATTGGCTTCAAAGACGCTCCTTGATGGGAGTAGGGAGAAATACTGTCAGAAATGTGACCGTGTATTCTTCGATGAGCCATCGCCGGCTGTGATTGTCGCGGTTACCCATAATGACAGGATCTTGCTTACCAGAAGTGTCGGCTGGAACCACCCATACTGGGGTCTTGTGGCTGGCCATGTAGCATCTGGCGAAACGGCAGAAGAGACGGCGATTAGGGAGGTTCGTGAAGAGGTAGGACTAAACGTCTCCACTCTGGAAATTCTCGGAACCTATGCAGCTAAAGCTCGCAATCTACTGATGATAGGGTTCAAGTCGCAGACAGAGGGCACTGATATCAAGAAGTCCC
>CAZBDB010000291.1:0-2032 GCA_964490655.1 uncultured Candidatus Bathyarchaeia archaeon
ATCCTCCAAGTGCTTATGGGCGGAAAATGGAAAAAATGCTCAGAAATAATGACCCGGAACGTGATCTCAGCGAGACCAGATGACAAGATCGAAAGAGCAAGCGAGCTCATGATGGAACATGCAATATCCCAGCTCCCAGTTATGGACGGGAAGAGAGTCGTCGGCACGATCACCGAAGAGAGCATAATACGGAACCTAAGCTCAACGATCGCCAGTGAGAAGATCGAGAAGATAATGGAGCCGCCGCTGCCAACCGTGCCAGATGATACAGGGATAAACGTGATCAGGCCGCTGTTGGAGACCCGTTCAGGCGTCCTCGTCACCAGTAAGGGAGAAGTCGTCGGGATAATAACTCGTTCAGACCTACTGGGCGTCATATCAAACGTTTTATAATATCCGCTCCCAAGATTAACTGGGAAAGATTTTGAAGCCTTTCAGCTTCGTCCACGCAGCAGATTTACATCTGGGCTATCAACAATACAACCTAGACACGAGACGTGAAGACTTCCACAGAGCCTTCCAAGAGATCGTGGAAAAAACCATCGAGCTCAAACCCGAATTCATGATCATCGCAGGAGACCTATTCCAACACGCCCGCCCATCAAACTCCACATTAGAAAATGCCATCACAGGCTTCCGAAAGCTCAAAGACGCCGGGATCGCGGTTCTAGCCGTGGATGGATCACACGACGCCGCACCTAACACGATCACAGGAACGATCCTCAACCCACTTGACAAAGCTGGACTGATATATTACTTGCCAAGACACGACGCCGCCTGCTGGACAAGAGAGGATTGCTATGTGTATGGAATCCCCAACCTCCGAACTCGGAGGAGAACGGAGGAGCAGCTACCATCCTACTATGAGGTGAAGAAGCCGAAACCAAATCCCGACTCCTTCAACATATTCGTCTTCCACATGACCGTAGAGATGCCGAGCATAATGAAAAGGCAGCCCGGAATGGAGGCTGAGATCACATCAGAGCTTATGCCCGAAGGCTTCAACTACTACGCCGGGGGCCACATACACTCCCCCTTTCAAGTTCAGTTCAAGGGAGGTGTGCTCGTATATAGCGGATGCACAGAGACCGTCAGCTACGAAGATGCGGATGTAAGGAAGGGATTCTATCACGTTGAGGTTGATGGTGACGGAACGCCACATATCAACCGGATTCGGTTGGAGAGCCCTCGTCCCTTCATAGTTTTCGATAATGACTACACCGGTCTCAATCCCAGCAGGATAACGGAGTTGGCCCTCCAATCTGTAAGGAGGAATGATGAGCCCGGCGCAGTTGTCCTACCGGTATTGAGGGGTGTCCTCCCGGCTGAGTCGAATCGGAGGGAGATCGACTTGGTTAGAATAAGGAACGCGGCTGAGAAGAGCCTTCTGGTCCGCCCGATTCTTCAAATGAGGGAGTCAAGCATCCCTGAGGAAGTGGTTCGCTCCATATTCGACGGCAAGCTGGAAGATCTTAGAGCCAAGGCTTTCGAGTTCTTTTCTCAGTTCTTCTCTCAACGCTATCCTAAGGACGAGGCCGAGAGATACGCCCATCTGGCTTTGGATATGATCCCGTCGCTCACACAAAACGACGAGGGTAAAGTCAGAGAACTGCTGGAGGCCGCGCTAGGTGAGGATTAAGACAATCACTCTTGAGAATATCCGATCCCACCTCAATAGCACCGTCGAGTTCAACGCTGGTTTCAACTGCCTCGTCGGGGGCTTAGGACGAGGAAAATCCAGCATACTACTCGCGATAGACTTCGCCCTCTTCGGCGAGCCCATCGGCAGAAGTTACGGTTACCTCCTGCGGGAGGGCTCTGAGACCGGCAAAGTCTCATTGAAATTCCTGAAGAACGGCAGAGAATACACAATCAATCGAGTTCTCAAAAGAAGTGATGATCGCATTGGCCAAGACATGGAACAGCTCAAGCTCTTCGAAGGAGACAAGGTGATAGCTGAGATGAAGAGCGACGCTATCGCTGAGCAGCTCAGGTCGATTACGGGAATCGAAAGGGACCTATTCCGCGAAGT
>CAZBDB010000292.1:0-2016 GCA_964490655.1 uncultured Candidatus Bathyarchaeia archaeon
TTGTGAAGCCTCTCGTCGGCATGGGGGATTCGAACGTACTCAGAGAAGGCTCCTGGGCCACCATTAACCCAATCGACGCCTAGGACGACTTTATCGCCTACATTGATCCGCCTTACATTCTCTCCGACCTGGACTACATCGCCGCAGTACTCGTGCCCCGAGTTCAGAGGATAGCGGAAACGCTGGCCATAGCGCGTTCCCAAGTATCTGTGTACATCGGATCCGCAGATGCCGCATACTCTAACATGCACCAAGGCATCTTCAGGACCTACTGCTGGCATTTCCACTTCCTCGACCCTTAGATCGTGAGGCCCATATATGATGGCAGTGTTCAAGCCAAATCCCTCCGTACCGGTATATGTGCAATGTCAGATGCTTATGACAAGATCTGGCTTATTACTTTGCATACGTTGGTCCTACTCTTCCCCGTTATATTTTCTCCTCGGTCACGCGTATGAATATGAAATCTTTTATACTACCTCTTTCAAAAAGCCGCAAGGTTCAAGAGTTGAAGATAGAGAAGATTGAACCCTTCTTAGTTGATAGGTGGCTGCTTGTCCGGGTCTACACCGATGAGGATCTAGTTGGCAACGGTGAGGCTGGGTTATGGGCTCACCACAGGATGGTCTACGAAGCTATACGTGAACTTAGCCAGTACTACATCGGGAAGGATCCAACTCGCATTGAGCATCACTGGCAGGCTGTGTCGAGGAATACGCATTTTATGGGATCTGTTCTCAGCGCGGCGATCAGCGCTATGGATATTGCCCTATGGGATATCGTAGCTAAGTCTGTCAACCTTCCAGTTTACAAGCTTCTAGGCGGCAAATGCCGAGACAAGGTCAGAGTCTTCAGCAATGTCACAGGCGAGACATTGGAGCAACTTGCTGAGAGTGCCTCCAGAAGCGTCAAGCAAGGCTTCACAGCTCTCAGGGTGACACCCTTCTCCAGAGACACGACAATGCAAACACCAACGAAGGTTGTTAAGACCGCCGTAGAGATGGTTAAGGCTATTCGGGAATCTGTGGGATACGAGGTGGACCTAGGAGTTGAGATCCATCGGAACCTCAGCCCAGGTGAGGCAGTAATCCTGGCCAAGGAATTGGAGCCTTACAACCTGCTCTTCTATGAGGACCCCGTCGGCCCGGAGAGCATCGATGCTCTGGACTATGTTGCGCGCCACGTGAACATTCCCATAGCCACTGGAGAACGTACCTACAACATGTGGCAGTTCAAGGAGCTCATCGACAAGAAGACCGTAAGCCTGATCCGACCCGACATCTCATTAGCAGGCGGCATCACCCACTGTAAGAAGATTGCTGCCATCGGCGAGGCTTCCTTCGTCGGCGTCTTCCCACACCTTATGGGAAGTCCAGTCAACACCGCAGCCCAAGTCCAACTGGACGCCGCCATACCAAACTACGTACTCCAAGAGAGCAACATCATCAAGCGTCCTCTGAGTGAAATAGTCGATCAACCAGTCAAGCTAGGGCGAGGATACATGATCGTGCCAGACCGACCAGGCATAGGCGTCGAGATTGACGAAGATGTACTCGCAAAATACCCTTACAGGCCTAGAAAGATTACGGGAGACTTCAATGAGGACGGCTCCGTAGCCCATTGATGGGGCAAGCCAGCTAGCTCAACGAAAAAGTGACCAAGCTTTGGCTTGCTTACATGTGGGCAAATGATCTCGCCGATGCCTCGACATCCCTGCTTGATGTCTTGTTGAACCGCAGTTGGGAATTGGTTAGAAGAGTACGTAGCCTCCGCACACTGGGATGCACTGACCGGTTACGTAGTCCGAGAGATCTGTCACGAGGAACTCCACAACTTTCGCACAGTCCTCAGGCCAACCTAACCGGCCTAGCGCAATCTGGCTCTCTAGAAATTTGCGTCTCTTAGGTTCATTACGACCCCAAGCTATCGCCCTAGAAGATAGGATCCATCCGGGGGCGATGCAGTTCACGTTTATGTTGTATCTGCCAAGTTCGGCTGCGAGAATTCTTGTATAGT
>CAZBDB010000293.1:0-2011 GCA_964490655.1 uncultured Candidatus Bathyarchaeia archaeon
ACGAATGAAATTATTTCTATGAATGACATTATGTCGATCGAGAAAGGTGAAAACAGAGAAGAAAAGAAGACTACGCCCAGCAGGTCACCAACCGATAAACTGGGAGCGCCATTCAACACTGAAAAAACTGCGACTAGCAGCTCCGGTGTGGACGTGATGACAGAAAGAAGCGCAAAACCGACAGAGGTCTCGCCAAGGCCAGTTATTTCAATGAGATCCTATAGACCCTATCACAAACCTGGAGACAAAAGACAGAACAGCCAAAGAAGCCGCTAGGGTGATTGCTGAGACGACGGGATCGTTTGACATGAGCTGCATAATACCATAATTGCTGAACAATCATTTATTAACGTGATTTTTCTGCTGAGGAATGAAATCTAGCTAATCTCTTGAACACAATTCTATCGCTTTCTCCATGGCCTTCCATATATTCTCTAGGTCGTTCTGCGTCAATGATGGATGAATCGGCAAGGAGAGAACCCTTTCGGCAAGTTCCTCCGAAACAGGACAGGCTCCTTCCTCTGTATGCAGAAGCTGCATGAAAACTGGTTGGAGATGAAGGGGCTTAGGATAGTAAACAGCTGAACCTATATTCTCACGTCTCAAGAGATCAGCAAACTCATCTCTACTGCATGTCAGGTGCTCCAAATCCAGTTTGATTGTGTACTGATTGAAGCTGTGAGCGACGTTAGCATCCACATAGGGCGTCTCGACCGTCTCAAACCTTCTTAGGTTCTCGGTGAGGAACTTGGCGTTGCTCCTTCTCTTCTCCAGGAACGAGTCTAGCTTCTTAATCTGTTCTATTCCGATAGCTGCCTCGACGTCAGTCATGCGGTAGTTGAGTCCTAGAGCTTTGTGGATGTACCTTGAGCTCTGACCGTGCTCCCGAAGGAGCCTGAACTTGCTGTCTAGCTCCTGCTCGTCCGTTGTTATCATTCCGCCCTCGCAAGTCGTTATGTTCTTGGTTGGATAGAAACTATAGCATACTATGTCCGGGTATGAACCCACATCTGCTTCGTCATACCTCGTGCCCAAAGCCTGAGCGGCATCTGAAATCACAATCAGCTTCTTTTCTTCTGCTATCTCAAGAATTGGCCTTAGATCAGCGGAGTTTCCGAAGAGATGAACAGGGACGATCGCCCTGGTCTTGTTGGTGATCCTTTCTTTGAGGTTCTCAACATCGATTGTGAAGGTTTTTGGATCGACATCAGCGAAGACGGGAATGCCTCCCGAGTACATTACCGTACTGGCCGTAGAAAAGAAAGTGAAGTCAGGAACGATCACCTCATCCCCGTCTTTGAGAGTAGCCATGTAGGCAATATGGAGTGAAGCCGTTCCAGAGTTTGCGGCGCATGCATACTCAGATTCAACATGCTTGGAGAAGATTTCCTCAAAGGTTCTCGTCTTCTCACCTTGCCGGAGCATCCCAGACCTCAGAACCTCAGTTGCGGCTCTTATCTCTTCGTCTCCGATCGAGGGCCTGGAGATTGGTATGAACTCTTTGCTGATGGGGCTCCTCGACTTGTCAGGCTTCGTCAGTCTCCCACAGCCTCCAAGGGCTTATGTGCCTCCTAGCATCAACGGTCGAAAACCTCTTTAACACTTTCGGAGCGACAATCATATTTATATATGCTTTCGGAGATGAGGATTAGCTGTGAGGGGGAAAGGTGGTCGTGACCGAACACCGAAACCGCCAAGTACATTAACTCCTCTGGAGATTCTTCTAGGCAACTTAAGAGTGGACGATATCTTCCCCTTTAGCAAGAAGAACTGTTCTGATTCCAATGCGATGTGGTTGACACGATGAAGGCTGAAAGCGATTTTTCATTCAAACCCGACCTAAAAGGGAAGAGTTGGAATCCAGAGACCGAGACTCGTATATTCAAGAAGTGGCTGGAGGAAGGGCTGTACATATTCGATGAGAGGAGCGATAAGCCGCTCTTTAGCATAGATACCCCGCCGCCCTATGTGAATACTCCTGTGCACATCGGTCAAGCTTATACGTATGTCT
>CAZBDB010000294.1:0-2010 GCA_964490655.1 uncultured Candidatus Bathyarchaeia archaeon
TAAGACATATTGGCGACCTTTCCAAGGTTGCTCTCCAAGGAAAAGGGGGCTCTTGAAGAAGCGATATGGACAAGAGATACGGATTCGTGCAAGAATCCGCCAAAGTAAATGCCAAGAGAAACCAGACGTAGCTGCGCGGAAGAGAGTGGCTTATTGTCAGACCGGTGTTCACTCAAACCTTTGCAGCAGAGATGTGGCTGCTGGCCCGAATGGACAGGTTGGATCTGCCTCTAGCCAGTCGCCGTTAACTACATAGGCCGTGTATCGGCATCCACCGCAGATGGTGTTGTAGAAGCAGCTGCCGCATGCACCCTTGAGTTTATCTCTGCTACGTATGTAGTTGAGCAGCTCGTTGTTCACCCAGAGATCCTCTAAGTCTTCCTCAAGGAGGTTGCCAACTTTCATAGGCGCGGGAACACAGGGAGTCAGGTCGCCACCTACCGTGAGGCCCGCGTAAGTGATTCCGGCTGAACAGCCACCAAATCCTGAAGCGTATCTCCTCACGATTTTCGATATTCCCACGCCGAACTTCTCTTTCCACATCCTGCTATATCCTGACAAAGCCTCACTTACTGTGAAAACTGTGCCATTTGATCGCTCGTGACCTAGCCTGCCATAGTAAGTCATTCCCCTTGAGTAACATTGGATTCCTCTGCCGTTGATGACGCTGTCGTAGAACTTATTGTAGATGTACTCTAGGGCATCGGTCTTCTGCTCTCGCGTGACATCGAGGCTCATGACGTTCTTCCCTCTGCCGGCTGGGATAAGCCTGTTCAGATAGAACCTGTTGACGCCGAGTTCTTCCGCCAGTTCGACAGTGCCGCGGAGTTCGCTGAAGTTCCTTGCATGTAATGTCATCGTTGCGCACACCTCATCAAAACCAATCTCGACGCAGTTCTTGATCCCTTGGATTGTCGCTTCGAAGGCCCCAGAAGTATTCCTTAGAAAGTCATGAGTTTCAGCTCTGCAGCCATCAAGCCCAATCTCAACACGCCTGACCCCTGATCCCTTAAGATCCCTAACTACGTGTTCCGTCATCAGAGTACCGTTTGAGGCGACGGTACACAGTATCCCAGCGTCATCCGCCCGTTTGATCGCGTCAAAAAGATCCGAACGAACAAGAGGCTCCCCACCAGAAAAGGTAAGTATTGAGATCCCGGCTTCGCACATCCGATCAATAACTTTGAAGGCCTCTTCGGTTGTCAGTTCCCTCTCTGCCAATTCTCCAGAGTTCTGGTGGCAGTGGATGCAACTGAGGTTGCAGCGGTTAGTATAGTTCCAGACGATAACTATCGGGACGGCCGTCGGCTGCGGTGTTCTCAAGCCGAAATGGCTTATGCCCCGAACGACATTTAGCATGCTCTTACGCACAAGATTGTCACCGATCAGCTTCCTTACCTCATCCTCGCTGAGATCCGTCTTCCCAAACACACGCTTGATAAGATGATGAGCAAAACGAAAGGCAGCTAAACAACCCAAGCAATCGGGGTCATCACCAGTGATATAGGCATCAAAGATCGAATACAGTCTAGGCTTTCCACATTTCCTGCACTCTTCTGCGAAGCTACCAGCAATCCGTCTCCAGATAGGGTTGAATCTGGCAGCCAGCCGCTGCTTTCCTCGATGCATTCCTGAGGTCATTGAGACTGATCTTTCCTTATTCAATTCTACTGATTTTCTTTTCCCAAGGTGGAGGAATCCCTTTTAACCTTTCTCTTCTTCGCGGAATGAACTATAGGTTTGGACCGAGGGTTCATAACCGATATAAGTATTTTGAATCTCCATCTGGAATAGGTGGCTACCATACTTGAGCGTAGTTAGGTCAATTGCCGGATTGGTCGCCTCTTTCATTGGCTGGGCGATGTGGCAAAACCCTCGTCTTGACTGGGAAAGCGTGATGGCGCTGGGAATGGGAGAGTTCAACAGATTGGTAAATGACCCTTTCGCTATCCTTGGAATGATAATCATGCTCCTCGGCATCGCAACATTGATCAAAGCGTCAACTCCTAC
>CAZBDB010000295.1:0-1989 GCA_964490655.1 uncultured Candidatus Bathyarchaeia archaeon
GGCTGATTGGGCACGGGCATCGAAGGGTTGGACGCGATCTTCAATCCGACAAGAATCGCTGTGATTGGTGCTAGTAACAAGGAGGGTTCAGTCGGCTTCAGACTCCTCAACAACCTGATCGGCGTAGGCTTCAAAGGGTTTGTCTACCCCGTGAACCCCTTCTACCCGAGTATACAGGGCATAACGGCCTATCCAAGTGTCAGGAAGATTCCTTGGCACATAGACATGGCAATTATCGCGACACCTGCCCATATAGTTCCCCAGATTATTGAGGAATGCGGCGACTGCAACATCCCTGGGATAATCATCGTCTCATCAGGCTTCAGTGAGGCAGGACCAGATGGCCGAGCCCTAGAGGAACAGATCCTAAAGCTGAAGGAAAAATATGGTTCCAGAATAGTCGGCCCTAACTGTCTAGGTGTGATGCGTCCAAGCCTGAATCTGAACGCAACGTTTGCACACAAAGCAGCCAAACCCGGTCGAATTGCCTTTATCTCTCAGAGCGGCGCACTCTTCGCCTCTGTTCTAGACTGGGCAGCTCAAGCCAATGTCGGATTCAGCAACTTCGTTTCGGTCGGCTCCATGATAGATGTAGACTTTGCAGACTTGATAGACTACTTCGGAATAGACCCTCAGACCAGGAGCATAGTTCTCTTCATTGAGGCGATAAAGGACGCCAGGAAATTCATGAGCGCGGCGAGAAGGTTCGCTGGAACCAAACCGATCATAGTTGTTAAAGCGGGGAGATCCGCTGAAGGCACAAGGGCGGCAGCATCTCACACAGGCGCGATAACTGGTGAAGATGATGTCTACGACGCCGCTTTCAGAAGGGTTGGCATCGTCCGCGTCGAAGAGATCTCTGACCTTTTCAACTGTTCGGCGGTTCTTGCAATGCAGCCTACTCCTAGAGGCCCAAACTTGGCCATAATAACCAACGCTGGAGGGCCGGGCGTCATGGCCACTGATGCCTTGATATCTGAAAAGGGAAAGCTTGCCCATCTAAGCGACAGCACAATCCGCGAATTGAACGAGATTCTACCGGGATACTGGAGCAGGTCGAATCCCATCGACATATGCGACGACGCAACAGTAGAGAGATTCAAAGATGTGCTTGAGGTATGCTTCAAGGACCCAGACATAGATGGCTTCCTCATAATCTACACCCCTATAGGCGCTGCTGATCCAACCGAGACCGCGAAAGCCCTCTTGGAAGTCTCAAAAAACACCGATAAGCCCATACTGACATGTTGGTTGGGAGAGGAGGACGTGAGGGAGGCCAGAGAGATTCTTCTCGCAAATGGGATTCCCTCATGTCCGACGCCTGAAGAGGCCGTGTCGACCTTTATGTACACCTACCAGTATGCGAAGAACCTAGAGCTCCTCTACGAGACTCCTGAGGAGCTGCCAACAGACTCCGTAGACGCGCGCCGTCTCCAAGAGGTTCTAGAGACGGCTGCAAATGAGGGAAGGGGGATCCTGACAGAACTTGAATCCAAGGGGTTCTTGGAGGCGTACGGAATCCCAGTGGCGAGGGCCCATGTCACCAAGACGGCTGAGGAGGCTGCTCACACGGCATCTGAGATAGGGTCTCCAACAAAGACCAGCGCGGTATGGGTTCAACCGATGATCGAGAGAGGCGGATACGAGCTGATAATCGGTGCGAAAAGAGACTCTCTCTTTGGTTCAGTGATCATCTTTGGGGCGAGTGGTCTCGGCGTCGAACCGTTCAATGATATCTCAGTAGGTTTTCCTCCGTTGAACCAGACTCTTGCGAGGAGAATGATGGAGCAGACCAAGATATACCAGCATCTCTTGGAGGGGAGGAGAGGGAGCCCGGCGAATGTAAAGCTCCTAGAAGAGATTCTCGCTAGATTCTCCCAGATGATAATCGATCTCCCACAGATCAAGGAGGCCGACATAAATCCCCTTTTGATCGATGAGAGGGAAGCTGTGGCTCTGGATGTGAGGATAATGATAGACCTCGACCGA
>CAZBDB010000296.1:0-1975 GCA_964490655.1 uncultured Candidatus Bathyarchaeia archaeon
GCAACTTCTTCTTAGCCTTAAAGCCTCTCTCTTCAAGAAACTCAGCGATTGCAGAATAGAATGTCTCTTCCGACATCTCTTATCGACCTGTTTACATTACGCCGATAGCTATTGATATGACTGAAAGAATTGTGCGTCCTAGTCCTTGCCTCATATGGTTTATGAGGATTCCTAGCGATTCCATTCCAATATAATCCTCTCTTGTACGTCTCTCCCCTCGGAAAATCTAATGAAGTTTCACGATATAACACTTAGCATGACACTTGGCTGGCTGAACCACGCGACACGTACGCAAGAATAGATTCAAGTATGACAACATAAGCAATGTAACCTTCTCCGAGTTCTGATACCTCCCATTATCGATCGATCTCTGATTCTTCTTAGGTTTTCCATTAAGATGAGTTAACAGCAAGACAAAAGAGATCAGTCAGCCGTCAATCGTCAGCAGGCCCAAGCCCACGTCTCGCAGAGGTGTTGCTGTTCCAAGTTTTCAGTGGTTAGCCCCCTGCGAACGTGCTGACCGACATATCTGAAGACCTTTGTTATGATACTCCCTAATTATACTGTGCGTCAGTGGAGAGAAGGCTTTGTCAGAATAAGCATCAGGGTTCTGAGGGAAAAAGAAAACAAGGAACTAGTGAATTCCTTGGAAAGCTAGCTAGCTATGTGAGGGAACATGGCGATGAACTGCGTGCCAAAGATGCAATCTACGAGCGCGCGCTATATTCTCGGATTTATGGCCACTGTGGGTCTGCCATCTATCCAGCTAGCTAGCTGGAAGTCGTGCGATGTCCATACTCACCATGGGTCACTATGCCTTCCGTACATGACGTTCTTCCGCCCTAGAGGGATTCGCTCCTGGTCCACAGCTCGTGGAGCGCTCCTGCTAGCCGCTCGGGCTCCTCCATCAGGTCGAGGTGATGTCGGCCTTCGTAGACCTCAACTCGAATATTAGGGAACACTCTCGCCAGCCTCTTGGCAGGTATCTGACTCATCCACTTGGGGCTGAGGCTGCCGACTGCTATATAGACTGGTTGTTGAAAGCGACGGAACCTTTCCAGATCTAGACTGTAACCCCGCCAAGATTTGAACATCTAGCTAGCTAGAAATGTCCCGACTCTGTAAACGATTCCTAGTTCTTGTATACTGCTCGGCTTATATCCAAGCTTAACTTCAGCCTTATGGAGCAAGGAAGCTCCCGTATGTAATCAACTCCTAACAGCTCATCGAGGCTTGCACAGTATTTCCTTGATCTTACGGCCTTCCCTTTTCGCCTGCGAGATCGGCATGTCAAGCTTGAAGAAGTCCTTACTCTTCACGGTTTCGATAACGATCACTGTGTCTACTCCTCCACCAGCCTCGAATTCTACCCGGCCGGTGCCAGCGACTGCGATAACTTCTTCTCCAACCGGTATCATCCCCATGTCGGTCACCATCAGCGTCATCTGTACGCAAACCTTCATGCCCTCACAGAACCTGCGGAGGATCTCCCAAGCCATTTCGGGGTAGGAGAATCTGCAATCCTCATGGAAGACCATTCGGTGTCCCCCTCCTCAATCTTCTCAGCTGTCTCTTGGGAAAAATATCGCCTTTTTCCACCGACCACTATAAGCTTTGCATCAACACCGCAGAATGTCTCAAGGGCGTTTTTAGCGGAGAACCCATGTGTCGAAGCTATGATAATGTTTCTTATACCGGCTTCAAGGGCCTTTTCCTTGGCGATCCTTAGAGCCTTCACAGTGTTCACCTTTCCCATATCCGAGAAATAAGTCACCGTTTCCTTCATACAGCTCCTCACGATTTCCAGTCTAGTAGCTAATGATCAAACCTGTCATAGCTGATTAACCGACTTCCGAAGCAAACTTCCCAGAGTAAAAGTGGATAGGCTACCATACGTTCCATTCCCCCTAAACCTAGACCCAGATATGTTTCTAACGCTACGAGAACCAGTGCCAAGAGCGAAAATACACCCAAC
>CAZBDB010000297.1:0-1974 GCA_964490655.1 uncultured Candidatus Bathyarchaeia archaeon
TGTAGATATGTTAGGTCTCAAGTAGTTCACATATGAGCGAATGTAAAGCTTAAATATTTAAAAAGTACGGAAAGAGAGAGTCGTAGCGAAGGCAGAAGATAGAAAACTTATATTTAAGCCCCTGTTTCTGTAATGTCGGTGGGCTTGTGGGTGGTTCGAGTGGTTAGAGTAAAACCTTTGGATGTAGTCACAAGGAATTACGCGGAGAGATCGTTGATCGCTTTTCTTGAAGGAAAGAAGAACCTGAACTGGATTGTTGGAGTGATAAGGAGTAGTGGAGTTAGGGGAGAACGCCTTTTGGCAGTCTTCAACAGCCTCACCAACCATCGCGATAAACCGCGTTATCAGCGAGCCTTCCTAGCTTGCAAGAATCTGGGATTGTTCGAGTCGCAGAGCTGAAGTCTTGTAGGGATGAGACACAACTATCCTAGACTGCTCTTATGCTTGGGGTTTCTCTGTATGTGTCTAGGATTTGGTTTGCTCTTCTCTTCTTTTCTGGAACTGTGAGGTATGGTTCTGTGAGGTAGCATATTCTTACTGCTCTCGCTGTCCATGCTCGGCAGTGGTACATTATTCTGTATTCGCCTCTGTATCTTACTCTTACTGCTCCTACCGTTACGTGTATCATGTCTGCGATTTCCTCTGTTAGTGTGTAAGTCTCTGTTGTTAGTTCTATTCTGGGTGCGATGTATTCACGCTTGTATGTCCATCTGTCTATCTTCTTTATTTTGTCTCTTCCGCCTGTTCGCACTTTTACGTCTATGTGCGCCTCGAAGTCTATCATCTTTGCGAATCCCCATCTTTGAGCCTCGATCTCTGGAAGTCTAGGCATCCTATACGCGTAGTTGGGGACTGTTACGTATTGCTCTGTCTCTTTCAGTGTTGCCATGTTTAGCCTTTGTCTGATTATGTCCCTTATCCTCTCTTCTGGTACTCCCCAGCTTCTCCATCTTGCTAGAACGGCTGGCTTAATGACTTCTCTCGCGTCCTCTAAGTGAACTGTGTGTGCTAGAGTGGTCTCTTGCAGATGCTCAGACATAGAACTGCGCCTTCGGTTTTTTATCGGGGGGAGTTAACCTTGTAGGTCTGGTAATTTCCAAGTCCTCTTCATCTTCTTCCTCCTCTTCTTCGCCTTCCATATAGTCGCGGAGGAAGCGTGCATACTCCTCAATTTCCATAGCCTTGAAAGTTACCTCGTAGATTTTCTTCTTGTGCCCCTTGCACTCGACCAGCCAGCCTTGTTGCTTAATGTCATGCCTGCAACGGCGGCAGATGGCGTAATGTATTATCTCCATAATGTCGGGGGGCGCAACAGTTACCCGCCTCCCGATACTGATGAGCTTACGGCAGAGCGACCATACAACTCTGTTTGTCAATTGACAAGCTACCCCTTCTCACGTTCTAAATTCGTGTGCCGCTATGTACGCCCTTGCGGCAGCCTCAGCGGGCGTTTCAATTGGCGGTGCAAGTCGTGGCGTATCCTGCGTTTCAGCCAATGTTCGCCTGTTAAGGAGGCATAAGAAAGCAAAGCCAAGCAGCAGCAGCCCCGACAGCTTCGAGTGTGATTCTTCTCTTTGCCGTTTCTCATCATCAAGTAGGACATCAAGATCATCCGTGTACCCTTCTAATCTGGCGATTTCTGCTTTGTTCTCGCGTATTACAGGGCGTAAAGAGCCTAGCCTCTCCAGCTTCTTATCTACCTCGTCCAATCTTTCGCCATGACTTCGTACTATCCCTTTGATCGAGTCAACTTGTCGTTCAACCCTGTTGTGTTCAATCCGCAAATTCTGATACTGCGAGCTGAGATGGGTTATTGTGTGTCCCCGAGCTTCGATCTTCGCGCCTAGAGCAATTACATTTGAATCCAGTCGGTGAACATCCGCATCCAACTCGTCCAAGATAGGAGACTTTGAAGAGGCATCAAACGGGGTAAGAATAGGCGTTGTCTCCTTAGGAGTCTCCGTAGGAGTATCC
>CAZBDB010000298.1:0-1952 GCA_964490655.1 uncultured Candidatus Bathyarchaeia archaeon
TACTAGAGGGCACTGGGTGGCACATCTGACCTGTATCTTTTAATCAGGGTGTCGCTGTATTCCCTCTTTGGTTTCTGCCCGAGCCGCAATGAGCCCCCTTATGATTTTATCTGCAGTTATGCCTGAAGAATTGGATTTTTGTCAGCGAAATTGTCAACGAAATCGGTAGCACCTAATGTCACTGGATGGTATAAAACGAACGCAAAGGAGCTAGTTCTGTGTACGCCACAACACGTAACGACACGGGATCGCACGAAGGACGTACATTTTACACACAGAAGGCCATAGGTTCAAGTCCTACATCGCCCATGTTTGAAAAGGGATTGACAGATTAGGCAATGTAAGGATAATCTACCAGAGAAGCGCAAAAGTGGCGATAATCATGGGATATGCGGAAGTTGTTCCGTATGTCCCATAGTAATGCTGCTGCTTCGATGATAGTTATAACTCTATGATTTAGCACAGCTATGTTATGAGCGAGCTTCTATTCGATCCTGAAACACACCGTAAGGTAGGGCGTCTCTTGGGAGAACTCCTGGCCAACTATGAAGTTGATCTCTCGAACCGACCTGTATTTCCCAAAATAGATCGAGAAGCCATGCGGGAAATACTTGATGAACCCTTGCCTGAAGAGGGAAGATCTATTGAAGAGCTTCTTCAGGAATTCAGCAATGTTATTGTGCCAAATTCTACTCACGTTGCTCATCCGCGTTTTCTTTCCTATGTTCTCCCATCACCTAATGGAATCTCAGCGTTTGCAGATGCGCTGGCAAGTGCAATCAATCAGAGCTGTAGTCTTTGGACGCTGTCACCTGCTGCAAATGCCATTGAACAAAAAGTCATTTCATGGTTTCATGAATTATTTTCGTTTCCAAAAGGAAGCGGAGGAATCATAACAAGCGGTGGGTCAATGGCAAATTTGACGGCTCTTGCGGTTGCTCGTGATAAGTACCTGGGCAATGAAGCAAGAAAGGAGGGTTTGCAGAGTGTTACATCACCGATAGTGCTTTATGTCTCAGAAGAGGTACACAGTAGTATTGACAAGGCAGCTACTATCCTTGGCCTTGGCCTGAATAATGTGCGCCACATCCCTTGTGACGATAGTTACCGGATGCGCATTGATCTGCTTAAGGAGTCTGTTCTACGGGACCGCAGCGAGGGACTCAGTCCGTTCTGCGTTGTTGGTTCAGCTGGAACAGTAACAACTGGTGCTATTGATCCGCTCGATAAGCTAGCAGATTATTGTGAAGATGAGAACCTTTGGCTTCACATTGATGGCGCCTATGGCGCACTAGCTATTCTCAGTAGTCGGCTATTCACTCAGCTCTTACCAGCGGGCCGTGCAAATTCACTTTCGCTTGACCCTCACAAATTTCTCTTCAATTCTCTGGAAGCTGGATGCATTCTTGTTCGAGATGCTGAAGACTTGCGCTCTTCCTATAGTCATATTTCAAGCTATCTTTCGATGGTATCTGATCCGGATTTCCTGAACTATGCTGAATATGGCCCCCAACTTTCACGGAGTTTTAAAGCACTCAAAGTCTGGTGGTCATTGCGAGCCTATGGACGTAAAACTTATGCGAAGGCCATTGACGATCTCTTTAATCTTGCTTCATATATGGGGGAACGGATTCAAGTCGTACCAGAGTTGGAGCTTATGGCACCAGTTGGTTTTAATGCGGTTTGTGTTCGGTGCAGAAACCTCAACGATTCACAGAATGAGAGAGTTCTTGCTCGCCTGGTATCCGAAGGAATAGCATTCCTTGGTAGGGCTAAGGTAAAGGGTTTGTTCTGTCTCCGAGCTTGTTTCATGAATCTACGTACAACGCGTGATGATGTGGACCTTATTATTGACGAAATTGTCCGCCTCGCACGGGAGGAGCACGAAAACTGATCAGCAGCATAAGCAGTCGCTGAACACGGAAGTGGCTTCGCTGCGCTTCAGCAACGCC
>CAZBDB010000299.1:0-1934 GCA_964490655.1 uncultured Candidatus Bathyarchaeia archaeon
ACTTTGATGGGTGTGTTAAAGGGAGTATTCGAATACTTCAGGATTCCCATCAGTGATCCCTGGCTATTCGGTGGATCCGGCCACGCATTTCTGATAAATATCCACGAAGAACTGTGCCCCAGCGGCCCATATGTCTGGAAGTACAAGACCTTCTACGAACTAGCTAAAGAACTTGGGATTGAGATGAAGGATCTCGGATTCTTTCATCCCAAAAGCTCAGCGGACGAGATCAAGGAGATCGAGGATGTTCTCAGAAGGAACATTGATGAGAATGTTCCTTGTTCTCTCTTGAATATGGAAAACCAGTTGGTCTCCGGGTATGACGATAAGCACTTCATTGTGCAACAACCATGGGCCAAGGTTGATTTTCCCCCAAAGACACTGACGTTCCAGACTTGGGAAGAACTTGGCAAGGAATTCCACATCTCTTTCTTCAGCTTTGCTCAGGTAAAATCAGCTGATGCCCGCACAGTCATAAGAGATAGTCTGAGCTACGCTGTTGACCTAGCCAGGAATCCTAGCAAGTACAGGTTCGAGCGCTACCAGATTGGTCTTGAGGCTTATGACACATGGGTCAAGGCGGTAGAGGGCGGCCATGGTCCCAGTCATGGAAACTGGTGGAACGGCACAGTCTGGTGGGAATGCAGAGAGATGGCCTCAGAGTACTTTTCAGAGATCGCGTCAAAGCTTCAAGGCGCAACCTTAGATAAAGCAATGAATCTAAGCAAACAATATGGAAATGTTGCCACCTTTCTAAATAAAGCAAGAGACAAAGAGCTTGCTGATGAGAGGAAGATCAAGGTGATCCTAGAAGCAAAGAAGGCTGAGGAAGCGTGCGTCAACGAAATAGAAGAATTCCTAGACACATTCTGATCTCGGGCCGGCGTCTTCCCTAGCTAGCTCACGGTGCATGTGTGTGACTGGAGAGGTCCCTCAAGTGGTTGCCATAGTCTCTGTTTATCCAGATGGAAGGATAAACCTGAAGAAAGCCGTTAGGGAACACCTTGGGATGAAGGGGCCTCAAAGGCTCTTCCTCGACATGAGCGAGGAGATACTCCTTTCAACAGACGAATCCAAAGGAGACGAGATCGAGCTGATCAAGAGCAACCGAATTCGTATACCGAAAGAGGCACTGAGGGGACTTGGCATAACTGAGAAATCGCTCGTCGGACTGGTTGAGAGGAAGAACGCGGCGGCCGTAAAGAAAGTTGAGATAGTAGAGAGGAAGGCCGACAGGGCTAGGATATTCGACGTAGAGACTGCCCACACGCTAACGAGGGTAGCTGGGACAAATCCTATGCCCCATGAGCTTCTGCCAAAACTGAAAGAACGATACAAGGACTCGAAACTCAGATACGACGTGAGAGATTTCTTGAAGGGAAGACGAACGTTCGAAGCTTGGAGGACCCGCAGGATCCTCGGGATGTCTGAACCCTCAGACGAGAAGTTGAGCAAGAAGCTTATAGAAGAGAGACTGAAGAAGCAGAGAGAGGACGGCTCTTGGGAAGGGCGTGTAACGATCACAGCCAGGAACTTGAGGGAACTAGCCGATCTGGGAATGACAAGAGATGATGTCGAGATCCAAAGAGGGGTAAGATGGCTTCTAGACAGGCCACAGTCGCCATACAATCCAGGCATGTTCTTCGCGACCGACGAGCTGATAAATGAGCAGCAAGAGGTGATCGAGCAGAGACGCAAGCAAAGAGGCGGAACCAGAGAAAGGTTCAACAAGAGACGAGCATTGGAAGTCAATCTTGTGAAGGCGGGAGATAGTCTCATAGGCTGGCCGTGCGGGCCCAGAATTACATGGACGACTGCTTTGGCCTTGGAGGCTCTTCTCAAGCTGGGCTATGAGGAGAACGAGAGAGTGCAGGCGGCTCTGCGGATGCTGACAATGAGCAGGTGGTGCGACAACGCTCAACAGCACGGGTTGA
>CAZBDB010000300.1:0-1932 GCA_964490655.1 uncultured Candidatus Bathyarchaeia archaeon
CCTCACCCATAACGAAGAAGACAACGAGGACGGCGGCGGTCCAGAACAACTTCTCACTGAATTTGACCCTCCTCTCTGCGGGTTTGACCTCTGGTATCAATCTTGAGAAAGGCTCGAAAGCCCTCAGAAACCTTCCCGCCATGAGTCTCCCTCAAATCCTATTCTGATGTGAATGTAATTAGCTTTGTTTGTTTTCCAGTAGGACGTTGCCGCCCGCGGCCTCTATCTTCTCAGCAGCAGTCGCTGAACAAGATGCGACATTCACTTGAATTGCTCTAGTTATCTTCCCTCTCCCCAAAAGCTTTGTGTAGCCAATCTCCTTTAGGTCGATGCTGATTCTACGTCGTCGGATCTTCTTTTCACGGGCTAGTTTCTGAGCTAGCTCCTCAAGTTCTCCCACGTTTATGGTGTTATCTTCCTTGCGTAATGCTTCGGGTGAGGCGGATCTGACCTTTTTGAAGTAGTCCGGCTCGTGTGAGATCACGTAGGACCACTTGTGTTTGTGGCGGCCAGCTTTCCCGTGCCCTCCCCTGTGACCTATCCCCCTATGCTGGCCCACTCTACCATAGCCGTAAGTCCTTGAACCCCGTTTCTTTCTGATCTTTCTGAGCTTGTGAGGCATCTCGTCGTTCCACCGTTTTCGAAAGGCCCTAAATCATATTTTTCAAAAGTCCGTTTATGTCTTCACTTCTATATCCTAGCGACCCTCCAGCGCTATATCCCTTCTTGACGCCGCCTCTGTATCCCTTTCTAGGAGGATGAAGCCTGAAAACCGGCTCTATATTAGGGAGGCCCTTATAGTCAACTTCGAGCTTCCAGACAGCCTCCGACAACGCATCTAGAGATTCATATCCGACTTCCTTCGCGTATTCGTCGGTTAGCCTCTTGTTCCCGAGCGTTCTCCCCCTCTTTTTAAGTAGCATCGTTATGGCATCATTTGAAATCTCGCCCCAGGTTACTTGGTTCTCCACCTTCTTCAGCATTCCAAGATAGGACGGACGGTCGTCAATCAGTGCGGCGTGGCAATTATGGTTCAGGCGTAGCATCTTCAGTGTATCGTTGATCTCTCCTCTGACATCACTGAGGCCGCGTATCCTTACAACAGCCAGACATTTCCGGGTTTTCTCCACCTACTTCACCCAGTCCGTCGGCGTAACTACGAGATACGTTTTCTTGAGAGCATCGAAGACTGCGTATGCAAACGAAGGCACAGTTCTGGTTGAGCCGTAGCTCCTCGTCCAGCAGTCCTTGATTCCCCCTAGCCTGAGAATGATCTTCGCAACTTCGCTTGCCACAACGCCTAGTCCTCTCGGCCCAGGGACGAGTTTGACGGTTACTCCACCACATTTTCCCGTCGCCTCGAACATCAGTGAGTGAGGCTGATCGCATCCGCACTCCCAGCTGCCGCATCCTCTCCTGACCATCACGATATTCATGCGAGCGTCCACCGATGCCTTCTCTATGGCCGCTCGGACCTGACGCGTCTTCCCGGACCCCAATCCGATTAACCCATCGCCGTTCCCAACAGCGACTATGGCCCTGAACCGAGACTTCTCACCAGCATCCGTCTGCTTCTGCACAAGGCCTATGTTCACCACTTCTTCTTGGAGGTTTGGGAGTAGGATGTCGACTATCTGGGGTTCACGGATCTTCATCGCCTCCATGAATATCTCTTCCATGGAGGAGATTCTGCCCTCGAGCACCATTCTGCCCAATCGGGTTCGGGGCTTCCATCCCTCAAATTCTTCCTCTATCTCTTCTGATCTCTGCTTACTCACACCCAATATGCAGCCCTGCCGTGTGAAGGCTTCCAAGCCGGAGTTATGCGACGGAACATTTGGATCTTCCTGCTTTTAAGGATTCAAACTTGATAGCGAATTTGGACTTATATACGTTTCCAATTCACGACACGAGGTAACGGAGGTTCATCTA
>CAZBDB010000301.1:0-1915 GCA_964490655.1 uncultured Candidatus Bathyarchaeia archaeon
CGTTAGGTTTATATAACACGATGTGTGTTTTACAATACATGATGTTAGGCAAACATCATATGGTGTGTGTTGAAGCTAACAAAAGGTGGATTCGAGATGAATGAGAATTTCAACAGGAAATGGATCATGATCACCGCCGCAGCGGTGGTGTTGACGTACATCGCTGTCGGTCTGTATCAGGGTTTCAGCGTCGGTGCCTCATCGATAGTTCTTCCAGTGATCGTGGGGAACCTATTCTTTGTAGGCGGGATGCTGTATAGGGTGATCACAGAGAGGAGGGCGGGAATCCCCGTCGCCGACGAGAGGAGCCAGCTGGTCGATGGAAAGGCGGCGAAGCTCACCCTCTTCGTGGGCATATACTTCATGATGGCGCTCACGTTCTACGATATAATGGCCCAGTTCATCCCTCTGCCCACCAAGAATGCGGCCATCTACCTGGCGGCTTCGGCGATGTTCCTTCTATCATTCTTCAGCCTATCCAAGTGGTACTATGGGAAAAGGCCCTCAAGGTGACCCCGCTGAGGACGAGGATAAAGGAGCTGCGCGCGCGAGACGGGTTGAGGCAGGAGGATCTGGCTAGAAAGGTGGGCTGCAGGCGCGAGACCATCAGCTTCGTTGAGAACGGGGAGTACAATCCCTCCCTGCTGCTGGCGGTGAAGATCGCGCGAGTCTTCGAGGCAAACGTGGAGGAGGTCTTCCACTACGATGAGGATGAGCTGAAGCTCAACCTTTAAGAACGATCGTCTGTTTGAGGGGGTATGATTAAAATGGTCTTTGAAAAAAAGCGTGTCGCGAAATACTCGGTGTCGGCTGGGTTTCTGCTGATGATAGTACTCTCTTCTCTCCCATCTGCTTGGGCTCTGGACCAAGAGACGATCTCACGCAGAGACCTGGTGATAGACCTCGGGGGCGGGTTGACCACCGATGCTCAGTTAACTTATCCTTCAGTTGGGAAGGGACCCTTCCCGGGTGTTCTCCTCATACCCGGCGGTGGCGCTCCTGACATGGATGAATACATGCCACCATACTCTACGGATACCGGGGAGCCGGCAAGACCACATCTCCAGATAGCCGAGTACCTTTCAGAGAGAGGCTTCGCAGTGCTGAGGTACAACAAGAGAGGCGTCGGCTTCAACAGCACTCTGGCAGACCCCGAGGTCTTCTTCAATATGACAATTCAAGACCTGAGGCGAGATGCTGAGAAGGTTCTTGAAGTTCTAAGGCAGCAGAGCGAGGTCGACGCAGACGACATAACCCTCCTCGGCCACAGCGAGTCGACGATCATCGCACCCAGAATCGCAGTCGATCATCCAAGCGTGAAGAATATCGTGCTCATGGGCACCGCCGCGCGCAGCTTCTACGAGATAAGATACTTCAAGGCGGTAGACTTGAGGGTCATTCTCGCCGAAGAGATTCTGGATACAAATCAAGACGGGCTGCTCTCAATACCGGAAGTGCTTGAAGGCCTAGGACCAGGTTCGAAGGCGGCTATATCGGCTCTTGATCTCATAGAAAACAGCACTGGGGAATGGCTCTGGCGCCCTCACTGGAATCCGGATGGAGACGATTTCGTGGACATAGAGGAGGAGTTCGAGTCTTTCCTCATCCGGCTGATCGAGTATTCGATGACGGCCGAGTATCCGGGGTCAAAGCTGGTTCAATCTCAGCTAGCCTTGGAAAGTAACATGGACATGATCGGCAACGTCTCATCGAGCATCCTGATACTTCACGGAGAAAACGACATACTGACTCCGTTTGAGGACGCCCTCCTCCTGGAGCAGAGATTGACAGAAATAGGGCATCCGGATCACACCCTCATCTCCTATCCCGGTCTCGGACACTACTTCTACCCCGAGGACTACTGGGGCATAGCCATGGGGCCCATGCAGGATTACGTGCTCCAGGATCTCGAAGC
>CAZBDB010000302.1:0-1915 GCA_964490655.1 uncultured Candidatus Bathyarchaeia archaeon
GCTGTCAAGGTGGACAACGTCCCGAGAGAAGATAGAGTTCCCAGCAGCCTTGGGGGGTGGTGGAACTACGGTGGGATCTACAGAGATGTGTATCTTGAGGTGATATCCCTTCTTCATGTCGATGACGTCTCTGTAGGAGCTGAGCCGGAAGGAGAAGAGTCTCAGATCAGTATTCTCCTGAAGATTGTGAACGAAAGCTCCGAAGCAAGGCATGTCAGGATAGAGGCCAATGTGGCGACAGTTGCAGACAGGTGATCCTAGACGGAAGACAAGAACCAAAGATGTCTCAAGACGGGGAGATTCCAGCAGGCACCTGCAGAGCGTTTGAATCCGAGATCATGGTTGAGGGAATGAGAAGGTGGTCGACAGAGGAACCAAACGTATACGTGTTGAGTGTTTCTGTAACGACGCCTGAAGGCGAACTCATGGATATGGTCTCAACAACCTTCGGCGTGAGGAAGATCGGGATCAGAAACGGCAGGCTGCACTTAAACGATGAGCCTGTCAGAATCAAAGGTGTGAATAGACACGAGGAATATCCGGGCACTGGCAGAACTGACCGGGACAACCTAACTGAAAGCGATCTGAGAACGATCAAGGAAGAGCTTGGGGCGAATATGGTACGGATTCACTATCTATGCGAATCGAGATTCTATGATCTAGCCGACAGACTCGGACTTCTGGTCTTCGCTGAGATTCCTGCCTGGCAGATTACCAAAGAGGCTTTCATGAACCAGAAAGTCGTTGAGAATGCAAAGCAGCAGCTGGCCAAACTAGTCAGAAGGCTCAAGAATCACCCATCAGTCGTTGTCTGGAGCGTGGGTAACGAATGCGAGTCAGACAACGAGACTGCAAGGGCTGTGATCGGCGAATTGATTCAGTTCGTCAAGGAAAAGGATTCAACGCGTCCAGTCACCTACGTCTCAAACTACATATACAGCAAGGACAGATGGTGTAAATGCCTAGATCTCGGGGATTTCACTTCCATCAACGCCTATTTCGACCTACAAGTCGATAGGCTCAGAGAGGTCCTTGCCAGAATACGCAAAGAAAATGCCGGCAGAGCCATATTGATAACGGAATTCGGCGCTGAAGCAGTCAGAGGGGTTCATGGAGGATTCATCGGAAGCGAGGAACATCAAGCCGAAGTTATTGAGAAAACGTGGAATCTGTTATCGAGCGAGGACGTGATGGGAGGTCTTGTTTGGAGCTTCACCGACTACTGGAATCAACCTAGAAGGCTTGGAAACCCATATTTGAGCCCTGTGTACTTCCTACACGGCATCTTGGATCTCGAAAGGAGACCGAAGAAGGCCTTCAAGGTGCTGAGGAGACTCTATTCACGGAGGACGTAGCCGGGATTCAACCTGAGTGTTGCAGTCAGGAAGTTATATATGCCCCAGCAAATATGCTAACATTACTGAAGCACATGCAGGACTAAAGTCTTTGAGGCGGTATTAATGTCTCTTGTTGGCAAGACTTTGAGACTTGGGAGGATTTTCGGCGAGGACGGAAGAACGTTCATAGTAACGATGGATCACGGTGTGGATCTCGGTCCCGTCAGAGGACTGGAGGATTTCGGTGCAACGTTGAAGAAGGTTTTGGGCGCCGAATGCAAGGCTGATGCTCTTCTGATGAATCCGGCCAACCTGAGGCGGTTCCATCAGGAAATCTGTGGCAAGGCTGGAATGATCGCAAGGATTGATGGAGCAACAACGATTATAGGGCCGGACATAACGGATTACAGGTTGTTCTCTTCGGTGGAAGACTCTCTGAGGACAGGGGCGGACGCTGTATGCACGATGGCCTTCATTGGGATAGAAAGAGAGGCTCAGAATCTGGAGAAGATCGGTATGGTTACCCTAGATTGTGAGAAGTGGGGTATGCCGCAGATCGTGGAAGCCCTTCCGCGGGG
>CAZBDB010000303.1:0-1905 GCA_964490655.1 uncultured Candidatus Bathyarchaeia archaeon
ATCTCGAAGGGAACTCTGTATGCCTTCGAGACGGCGGAGATGACTGTTCGTTCATAGTATCCAAGCTTTAGGTCACCAAGTATGAGTCTGGCGATATACTTTGCCTCGTCTGGTGTGGCTGCCTCCATCAAGCTCGATATTTGGAGTATCCTTTCCTTGATACCTCCTAGTTTCGGGAGGATTCTGATCGATTCGTAGGCTTCCTCGATGGTTAGTTTGGGTTCTTTGGGTTGTATGAGGAGGTAAGCTGCTTCGCCAGGATCTCCATAGTCTATCATAAGTCTCCTGATCTTGTTTGAGGATGAGCCTGTTGCGAGGCAGATTGCTCTCTCTAGTATTCCGCCTCCGACCTTCAGGTTCTCATCGGTTATCTTTCCTAATGCAAGACGCAACTTGACCTCTAGGCTTAACCCCTTTCTCAGGAAGAACTTTGTGAGTTCGGTCTCCTTTCCTTTCTTGCCCCTGAGAACTGCGATCCGATCATATATCCTGACGATGTTAGCAAATAACGTGGCGTCCCTAGGTTCGAAGCCATGTATGAATAATTGCACCAAGTAGTAGGGCAAACCCACTTTCAGGACGATCTCATCCGGGCTGAAACCGGTCTCAACTAGCCGCCTAACAGTTTTTCTGAGGCCACCGTATGCCTCAATGATCTCCTTGGGTTTGGGGGGCTTGACAAATGTCATTTGCGTCACACATTTGGATGCTTTCTATTACGGGCTATTGCTCGGGGATAATCACGATTTCTAGAACCATCTCTCAAGGGTCGTTCTGGTTGAAGCCTTCTTCGATCCGGCTATTGCCTTTTCAAGAGCTTTCGTCACACGGTCCTTTGAGAAGTCTCTTTCGCCGGACAGGAAGTCCACGGCTTCCTCGATCTTGGGCTCTCTCCAAAATACTCTGTAGTTGTCCGTGACTCTTGGGTGGAGGAATATTTCCCTTATGCGCTGCGGCTCAGCTGGGAATGAGGCTTGCTCTAGCTCTTGTAGCGCTGATTCAAGGCTTCCATGCTTCTTTATGAGTTTGAGCCCGGTCTTCACTCCGACTCCCTTGACTCCATCGGGGTTGAAATCCGTGCCGACGAGTATGCCTATATCTATGAGCTGTTCATGTGTGATCGACAGTTCGTTTAGAACTCTCTCCAGATCGATCACTTCAGGTATGACCTCGACATAGACTTTTTTCCGTGGAAGTTTTCTCCTGCCTGAAATGGTTACGTTCCGAAGGAGCATAGGGGCGCCGAAGAGTAGGCTGTCATAGTCTTGGCTGGCACAAAGGTCCGCGTCTCCATTCTTCACTACGTATGCAGCTTGCGCCTCGCCTTCTGATGGAGCTTGAATCCAAGGCACTCCCATAGTCTTTAGGAGCCTCTTCGAGTCTTCAGTCATATAATCCTTTAGCCGGGAAGTCATCTGGGCATACGTTCGGGCCTCGTCGGTCTTCCTTTCGCGTAAGGCTTTCTCGTACTTCTTTGTGGCTTCATCTTTGATCCGAGTTCTACGTTTGATCTCGATCTCTTTGAGCGCTGGGGGGATCCCGTCGAAGACATAGATAGGCTTTATTCCCAGCTCGAGGAGGTTGCACGTTCTGTAGAATAATCCGCTCAGATGGCTTGTCACCTTCCCTGTGTGATCCATAAGTGGGGTTCCATCTGGCTGTCTTATGATTGCTAGGAACTGGTAGAGCGCGTTATAAGCATCGATGGCTATCGATTTTCCACTCAAATCCTTAAGGTCAACATTGACCTTCGGCACCAAGTCCCTTAGGTTCACGCCCATAATTCAGCCAATTCTCCCTTACGCATTCGAATCATCGAAAGCCAGCCATGCTGAGATCGTCTACAGATAGGAATTACGGTAATGATGATTTGAACATTTTGGTCATCTACCATCAATGAGAATT
>CAZBDB010000304.1:0-1899 GCA_964490655.1 uncultured Candidatus Bathyarchaeia archaeon
ATTGAAGCACTGAAGATCAAGACCTGACTGTCAACCCGAATGCCAGTCTTTCTCTTCATGTTACCAAACTATGTTACCACAGACGTTACCTTGAAGAAGAGGGGCGTATTATATTAGCAAGCCACGTATTCCGCATCCTCGCCGTAGCTAGCTAAAATTGGACAGCAGAGTAGGCTAAACTTGGATAGGCGTCGGCCCATTAAGCCGCTTCCTAATCTGACAATCCTTCTAATCCTTCCTCGAAGACTTGAGTCCGTATTGAAAGCAGCACCGGCCCTTTCACGCCAACAGCTTTATCCAAGCAGTCTCTTAGTTCTTCAGTATGCTCGCATCGTAGAGCTTCAACGTCGTTTGCCTCAGCTATCTTGACCCAATCGGTTCTGGGGGCGTCCAGATCTATCCCCACGAACACCTTCTTATCACGCATACACTTTCCATAATTCCAGTATGATCTCTTGACTACGGCCCCTGTAGCGTTATCCAGAACAACCCAAATCACAGGAATATCGTGATGAGAGCAAGTCCACAGCAATGTTGGCAGCTGAGCTACATGTGCTTCAAAGTCCCCCAATCCACATATTACTCTGCGCGTCTCAGCGAGCTGAACACCTATGGCTTCGCCGGCAGCGCCCATAGCAGCCGACAAAGAGCTGTAAAAGCATCCTAGGGTATCTCTGTTCAAGTATCTGAGTACTGATAACCTCTGGGAGAATCCGGGAGCAAAGAAGACGACGTAATCCCTACCTCCATTGAAAATTCTGTCAACCTCAAACCACAACCTCCGTGGAGATGCAGGGTCTTCGTTGAACTTCGCTTCTAATGCCTTCGCCCATTTCTCTCTTATCGTTTTATGTCTAGATCTGAGCTTCTCAATTCGATCTTCTCTGGGATCCGTACCTTTGAGCTTTGCCACGATTGATTTCAGAAAGGCCTCAGTACCGCAGAACAGATTTGTGTCGGCCTCCTCGTTGAAGGATAGAGGGTTATCTGATACGTGAATGTTCAAAGCGGATTCTGCTACTGGTGCATTGAAACAATCTAACGCAAGTACTAGATCACATGACTGAATGTACTCCTTCATCATCGAGGCTTCATCACCTGAGTATCCTTGATGTAGGGGATGGGAGCATGGAAAGTTCATGTATGACGGCCTCGTTTCGAAAACCGCGGCGCCTATTCTTTCAGCTAAGTCAACCAGCAGATGGACACTCTCTCTTTTCCTTGTCCTCTGGACTAATATGACCGGTTTATCAGCCTTTTTCAGCGATGCCGCAACAGCACGTACAGAATCCTCCGGCGGGGATGGACTATACGACAATGTCTTCTTGACTCTTCTTCTGGTGGCTTCTGCCTCAATTATGTCCTGCGAAACCGTTAAGAAGACAGGCCCCGATGGACACATTTCGGCAAGCCTCAAAGCCCTTCTGATAATCTTGTCAGCATTACTAGCATCTATGATCCTGTACACATGCTTGCAGTATTCCCGTAGAAGCTCAGGAGTCCTGTAGTAGCCGTACAAAGCTTCCCTGAAGTCGTTTGCCATGGATATGTGTCCCACGCTGAAAATGAGAAGAGGGATTCTGTTGATGTAAGCGTCCAGAATAGGTAAAGCGGCGTTGGCAGGCCCTGCCTGAACATGAAGAATAAGAGGTGCAACCTTTTCCGATGCTCTCGCGTAACCCATACTCATTCTAGCAGCAGGATGCTCCGAATTCGCTTGGATGAACGCTATCCTGTCCCTGTATTCATCTCTAGCCAAGTTGTCGAATAAGTCCCTCTCAGCTGAACCTGCGACTCCAAACAGGTATCTCGTGTCTTTACTTAT
Organism: uncultured Candidatus Bathyarchaeia archaeon; assembly: GCA_964490655.1. Classification (GTDB taxonomy): domain Archaea; phylum Thermoproteota; class Bathyarchaeia; order Bathyarchaeales; family WAQA01; genus CAZBDB01. The sequence goes on from CAZBDB010000304.1 coordinate 1,826, forward strand.
CAAGTAGTCTAGCAGAATCGACGAGAGCGTATAGGGATATTCCTTTTTCCCGTTCATATGAGCATTATAGAAAA
>CAZBDB010000305.1:0-1898 GCA_964490655.1 uncultured Candidatus Bathyarchaeia archaeon
GCTTTCTCATTCTTTGTCATGACATATCTACATCAAGATAATGTTACCCGAACATTAGGAGTTCCAGTCGTAGAAAGTACACAGCCGCTTGTACTTTCTGTCCCATTGTTGGTTGGGATTGGCCACTACAAGGATTATAGCTGTCTCAACCAGACCACGAGGATGCAGATCTACACCCTTGTTAAGAACAGTCCGGGAATCCATTTTCGAGGCATATGCAGGGAATTGGGCTTACCTATCGGGGTTGTCCAGTACCATCTTGGGCTTCTCACGGGAGCTGGGCTGCTTTCATCTCGCCGAGGAAGACGATATAGAAGATATTTCGAGTCCAAAAGATTTGGTGAGATCGAGATGAAGGTAATCTCTCTTCTGAGGCATGAGACCGCGGGGAACATATTGGTAGCATTGTTGGAGAGAGGTTCAATTCTTCATAAGGATCTGGCTTCCAAACTTGATGTGTCATCGCAAGCCTTGTCTTGGCAGATGAATCGATTGAAGAAGACGGGCCTCGTCGACGCAGTGAACGAAGGTCTGAAGGTCAGGTACCTTCTGGATGAAGAAAACGCAGTGACAGTCGAGCAGTGTCTCGATCTTATTCGTTAGGGATGTTTTGTTTGTCTCTTCCGCATCGAATCAAGCCTAGGGCGAGTCATCTTAGCTAGCTAAGGGTCTTACTCAGTAGAATGGCGCCGTAATCGGCGATAAGGATTTATTTCTCGCTATTCTTTCGAGAGCATAGACTATCAGTAGGAAGGGGCTGTTTGACTTCTTGACGTCTGAGGCTGATCTCCCAGGTTTCTTGATGACGTCCGAACCCGACTCCTTTGCTCAAAGGACGATACTGCATCGAAAACCCCAGATCATAGAGGCCGTGATCGCTGACAACGATTACCCGCCGTTCGTAGTTGAGCGTCTGAAGGGTTTCAGGGGAGAGATCATCAGTGGAAAAATTCAACCCCTAACTGAGCATGCTCCGGATGTTGAAGAGTGGAATAGGCTTCAGCTGAAATTCGAGAACAGAACATGGCTGGAGCTCCCATGGTACTTCGCTGAAGCCTACTTCTATCGCCGTCTGTTGGAAGCCGTTGAGTATTCTCATTCAGGACCCCTACAGAAACGCGATCCTTTCGAGGCATCCAAGAGAAAACAGATGGACGAGAGCATTACCGCCTTGAGCCTTGCAGTAGACGCGATGAATCAGATCGACGATCGCGAGCTGTGTTTTGAGAATCTGCTGCATGCCAGTTTGTGGGGTAACCGTGTTGACCTCAGCAACTTAACGGTTGCTGATGAGATCAGGAATCGGCAGGCGATGATAGAAAGGGAGAACCTTCTGATCAACGATTTCGCTAAGGTTCTTGATGTTTTTCAGAGAAGCTCCGTTTCTCACGTCGCCTTCGTAAATGACAATGTTGGGATGGAGTTGGGGTTCGATATCCTCTTGGCTGACTTCCTTCTCAGAAGCAACTGGGTGGACAGACTGACTTTCTTTCTTAAGCCTTATCCATTCTTCGTCTCAGACGCTATGATCAAAGACCTGCACGAGACTCTAAGGGTCTTCACTGAGACCTCAAGTCCAAGCTTAAGCCGTCTAGGCAAGCGTATGCAGATATTTCTATCTGAAGGAGCTCTGGCTGTGTCAGATGACTGGTTCTGGGCGTCTGCACGTCACTTCTGTGAGATGCCTCAGTCACTTTACGAAGAGATTTCACGTTTCGACATGGTTATCTTGAAGGGAGATGTCAACTATCGAAGGCTGCTGAGCGACCGCCACTGGCCTTATACCACGCCGATAACTGAGATTGCTGATTATTTTCCAACGTCATTTGTGGTCTTGCGTACCTTGAAAGGGGAGATCATTGTTGATCTCGAAGACGGACAGGCAGAAAAGCTGGAAG
>CAZBDB010000306.1:0-1895 GCA_964490655.1 uncultured Candidatus Bathyarchaeia archaeon
CTGGGGCAATCTCTAAGACCTCCTTCCAGACTTCGGCCGGGATGACATCCCAATAGGAGAGGGTGCCAACCTCCAAGTTCACGCCGTATTTGTAGTAGAGCTGTTCCCTTATCTCTCTACATGCTGTTATATTGGGTGCGGCGTTTCCTCCGTGCCCATTGACGAAGACTATGCGCCTCACACCGTGCTTCAGCAAACTCTCTCCAACTTCGCAGAGGACACGCATGTAAGTCTCGGCGCTGAGGGTTATGGTTCCGGGAAACGGTGCGCACATATTATGTGGGGCAACGCCGACCCAAAGAGCATTGACAACGATAGCTCTTGGATACATGATCCTGGCTACGTCCTCGGCAACCTTTGTGCAGCTGAGAATGTCGTTTCCCACACCCAGATGAGGGCCGTGTATCTCAGTCGACCCTGTCGGTATGAGAGCGACCTCCAGTTTGGGTATAAGATCCGCCAACTCCCTGTGAGTGTGCTCATGCCAGTATACCTTCTTTATTCCACTCACCCTACACACCTCTTGAAGTCTACTGGCAGAACTTCAGAACTTAAGTTTTGTGGCAGCTGCGGTCACCGTCTTTCATTTGATCCCAAGCTTATGCATTATGAGTTCCCATCTGCGTCGATGGTTCTCACCTATGTACACGGGCTCGAATCCCAGTTTCAGGTATGTCTTTATAGCTGGTAGTCTGAAGTCATCTGTGTCGAGTATAGCCTCTCGAAATCCTTTCTTCCCAAAATAGGCTAGAACATGAAGAACCAAAACAATGCCAAGCTGTTTCCCTTGATGCTCAGGCATCACACCCAACATGTGTACGTATCCAACATTGGGCTTGTCAATGAGTCGCCAGGCGCAGCATGTGCCGACGGGCCTTCCATGCCACGTAACAAAAAACAATCCATCAGGATCGAATTGCGGGCGATCAATCAGCTCCTTGCGAGTGACCTCCACATTCCATTTCGTCTCTCCGAAAGATTCATTGATAATGTCTGCCCATGCCGCCTCATCACCAAGCTGATATGACCTTACTTCATACCCCGGCAGAGGACCAACTGCTTTAATGTCCTGAAGCTTACTCTTCCGCATTCTTAATTGAGTATACTGGGTCATTTCGATCTTAGGTACATTAGGCTCGTTAGCTATTCAAAGATTTCCCATTCAGCGGAATTGGCGCCAACGCACAGAAAAATCTATGAGCTTCCAGACATCACATGCTCGACATCTTTTATATCGAAAGACGCTATGCTAATGAAGTTGGCAGTGATTTGATTCGTGGGTGGTTGTCTTGAAGAAGCTCAGAGTTGGCGTTGTTGGTCTGAATAGGGGGGTCTCGTTCATAAGGATTTTCGGCGCTGTTGAAGAGATGGAAGTCATCGCCGTATGCGACGTGAACGAGAGTATTCTGAACAAGGTTGGTGAATCCTTCGACATAAGGGATCGATACTTAGACTATGAGGATATGCTGGATGGAGGCATAGATATCGTGGCTATCTCCTCGCCTATGCACTATCATGCTCCTCAAGCCATCTCAGCATTGAAGTCCAACATTCACGTTCTGAGCGAGGTTACTGCCGCCGTTTCTCTAGATGAATGTCATCTGCTCCTTGAAGCTGCCAAGAGAAGCAAAGCCAAGTATATGATGGCAGAGAACTACTGCTACATAAAAGAGAATGTCCTGATCGAGAACATGATCCGCCACGGCCTTTTCGGGGACCTCTACTTTGCCGAAGGCGAGTACATACATGATTGCAAAGGTCTGCATCATGATAGCCACGGCAAACCAACATGGAGATATCACTGGCAGGTCGGCAGAAACGCAGTGACCTATGGAACTCACAGCCTGGGCCCAATCCTTCAGTGGTTTGACGAAAGAGTCGTTACCGTCTCCTGT
>CAZBDB010000307.1:0-1890 GCA_964490655.1 uncultured Candidatus Bathyarchaeia archaeon
GCATCTTCCCATTCGTAGGGTGTTGAAAAGGATTTCACTCCCCTGTTCGGGAAGCTGTCAATAAATGTTGCATCACCAGTTTTGGGATCGATCCAAAATGCATTCACCTCATCTCCTTCAATCCTGTTCATGTTGATAGAGAAGGAAGTCTTGCTGGCTGAATAGACCATGATCCATTCGCCGTTCCCGTGACGGGCTGCAAGATTAAGCACATCCCCTTTGGTTTGGCCGCCGCTGGCAAAAACTGCTTGATCGGGAACGAGATTCCACCACTCTTTTCGGCCTAGGAATATCCTCTTGAGGACGCTCATTTGGCTGGCACCAGGCGCATCCAATGCATCCTTCCATGTGGGGAGTACACGCCAGCTGTCGTTGTGTCCGTAGCTGTGATGTCCTCCGGCCAAGTATGAATAGTATGCCTGTCTGCGAATCCAAAGCGGAGTCACATCGAACCCATATTCGGTACCTTCTTCATAGGCGCCTTCAGCCATAACCACAGGCTTCACAGGCTTGAGGGTGTAATCATAGGTCACCATGGGATAGATTAGACGGACATCCTTCCATGTCTGAATTGAGTTGAACGCCAGCCAGCTTTCGTCATGGATGAAACTAGACGAGTATGGTGCAGGATCAGGTTTGAAGGTGGTGATGTGGAAACCGTTGTCTCCTTCCTTAAGACCAGCAGCTAGCTGTCTAAGAAGTGGAACATACTCCTGATTGGCCACAGGTGTCATCGACCAGATAATATTGGGTACATCTCTGTATCTCTCCGCAATCCATCTCGCCCATGGTCGGGCATTCTTGGGATTCATGTGGTCCCCGAACCTACGATGATAGAGTGTCACCGAAAAGATCAAGTCAATCTCACAGGCCAGTTGGATAATAGAATCCACATTCTCGAAATATGCCTCGTTCGGCTTAGCAGGATCGTTATCTAACCAAGGCATCTCTCCGTAGACATTGGGGTGAACAGGGCCTTCTACGCCTAGGAGCATCGCCTGAACGACGTTGAACCCCTTGCTTTTCACGTTCTCGAGAATGATCCTGACTTCTTTCAGAGTGTATTCCCGAAAGATCTGCCATTGAGTGTTGCCTAACCAGAAGGTTGGATCGCCGTTCTGATCCACAAAGTACCTGCCATCATCGCTCACCTTGACGGGGTAAGATTGCTGCCCTGTGTTCATTTCTTATCTCCTTTTCCAGCTTCGCTATAGTGTCTAGAGTGCTCTGATTTGTCATATTTCTTTTTTGGTCCCTAGCTATGTCCTTTGTCAGAAAGCGTGCATGCAAATCGGCTTCATTCTGCCCCAGAAGCTGTACCAGAACAGCGGAAAAGTGATTTGGGTCTTGTACATGAGCTTAGCGCGACATCTCCCAGAAATTCCTTATCTGTGAAATGATACCACACATTTGAGGGTCTTTTGCCTTCCAATCTCTGCCATCTACACTTCGATTTGTGATGTAGGGAGTTTTCATCGCATCTAGCTTTTCCTCTGCGCTGCCATATAGAACATCCTCGTCAGCTGAAGCAGCAGCAATCTTCCCGGCAATTACGATATCACTCACATCATCTGAAATCTTAACGGTGTGGCTCCAAAGATACTCACATTCCAGATGAGCTTTGCATTCAGCAATCCTCGGCGTTTTAACAATTCTTGAAGGAATAGAAGTCAAGCCGGAAGCCTTTATTTCGTCTACGCCTCTAGGGTAATGTTCCACAGTTTGCATTACCTGTCTGACTACATCTCTGGATGGGATGTTGACGACGAACTCTTTTGTCTCAAGTACATTTAGGGGAGTATGATGACGAGTCCAAGTAGAGAACAGAAACATATTCAGGTTCCCAGAACCATAAGGAAGACCCCAACTATTTGGTTGGGCATTTGGGAT
>CAZBDB010000308.1:0-1888 GCA_964490655.1 uncultured Candidatus Bathyarchaeia archaeon
TTGCTGTCGATATCGGCCTTGAAGAACGGGGAGGCGATCGCGCTGACATCCAAGTCATACTTCCTGAGAATTCGCTTGATATCATCTTTCTTATCTAGGAGGTTTTGGGGATTCCTACGCCATACACTTCTGATCTCGAGCCCGTCAAGTTTGAATCGATCCGCGAACCTAGCCACGGTCTCTAGGTCCTGAGAGACCTCATCCGTTATCACGGAAAGTTTGAAAGGCATCAAGATCTATCCCACAGAGAGCAGATCCTACACGTTTTTATGTGCCCAACCTTTAAAGGCTTTCTTAGCGGTCTTTTCTCGCATCGTTCAGAGGCTAAAGGAAGCCGTACCCACTAGATGCCATGGCAGCGCGCCCTAGAGAAGAAACAAGGGGAGCGATGCTAAACCGGCAATAGCATCGATGATAAAGATAAACCCGATTAATATGAATAGAAGAGAGGTTGCTGTTCTCAGATACCTTTCAGGTAGGAACCTTAGAAGTTTTGCCCCGAAGACTACCCCGATTCCGGTTATAACAGAGAATGCAAGCATGACACCTATCAATACGACGAGAGGAGACTTGAATTCTGCCGCTAACAGGACCGAGGCGAGCTGCGTCTTGTCACCCAGCTCCATAAGAGAGATCATCGAGAAAGCATTAAGAAAGGTCGCCTTCTCGCTTCTGATCTCGATCTCTTTGTCCCTACGAAAAAGCAAGAAAAACCCATAAAACGCGAACACCAACCCTGAGATGAGGCTGACCCATTCAGTGGGAAGCAAGCCAAGCAGTTCTCCCCCTATCACGGCACTTAGACCATCAACCAGAAAGAAGGCCAACATAGATCCTGCGAACACCGATGCTACGGAGGACTTTGAAGAAAGCATGATCACAGTCAACTGTGTCTTATCCCCCAATTCTGCAAGGAAGACGAAAGTAAAAGTGGTTACCAAAGGCGCAAGGTCCACGGCCAATCTGTCAACCCCGACTAGTTGTCTCTATTATTCAGGAGGTCTGTTGCTTTCTAGATATTCTTCGCTCTGATGCAGTGAATCTTCCAACCTTATGAAGTTTTTGTCTTCAAAGACATCTCTCACATCCGTTGAGTACAAGACTTGGCTAGACGAGGGAAGGGCACCCTAGGCACCTAGAATAGACGGGGACACAACCCTTTGTGCCCCACTAGAAGGAAAACTGGAACCGGATTAGCCTTCTCCACCCATGATATAAAGAAGAAGGATTCTTGAAGAGTTTGGGACAGTCAGTTCGTCAAGATCCATTATGCCAATCCGTTATTTGTTCCGAATGTAAGTTGACTCTGTTCCGCACCACATTTCAACATCTTGCGAGTTGCCTTTCATCACGGTCGGAAGGTTTCGCCTTGTTCCAAGACTACAAGCCTCTCAGGATGTTCTATCTTACATCTTGCCTCTTCTGGATCGCCATATGTCCAGAAGCGGTTATCCTCAGTGACCTCATAGGTGTCGTAGTGCATGGCTATTATGTGCTTTGGCGCTAGAATTTGAGCAAGCCTTGTGAGTGCCCTTGAATGGCGGCATATCGGCAGCAATAGAATATCTACATTGCTGAGCTCGTAATGTTCTTCTGTAAGTATAGTGTCTCCCGGATGAAAGATGGAATAGCCGCCCATCCTCACCACATAGCCAGCCCCCAGTTCCAAGCTTGGGCTCACAGCTCCATGACGACCTCCATGGATGGCCCTAACGGGTTTTACAGACACCTCGCCATAGGTTATCGTTCGATCATAATCTACTGTCCTGACTCTTGCTCGGTCCACACCAATCCTGTCCATCACCGGCAGGCAAATCTCAGGACAGATAAAAAGGGCGCCAGTTCTCCTCAGGACTGATAAGGTCTTAGAAGCTGCGTGGTCTCCATG
>CAZBDB010000309.1:0-1872 GCA_964490655.1 uncultured Candidatus Bathyarchaeia archaeon
AGCGAAGTGGATTTCACTAACTACCTAGAATACTATCGGTCAAAAGGAAAAAAGGAGAAGCCCTACGAAGTCACGTAATGAGTTACTATCGCTTTGGTGCTTCCGGCCTTCACGTGCAGATCTCGGGACCAAAGAAGATCCTAGGTCAACTAGTCAGCATCACCATTCGGGCGAAGACATAAGTGGAATCAAATGGATTCATTAAGCTAGGGAAGGGTACGTTTTTGGCTCTAAGTTTTGGATACAATCCTGTCACGTTTGTTCTAGAGAAGGGAAGCGGGTGGGACATATTCAGACTGTTGGTCATAGCTGGTTTGAAGGATCATCCTTTCATGAAAGACTACGTGAACAACCTAATCAGGACGCAGAATGCTGACGGGGGTTTCCCAAAAGAACAGGGGAAACCAAGTTCGATTATTCACACTGTGGGAGTACTACAATGGTTAGCCCGATTGGGTGTGAATGCCAGATCGCCCTATATACTTGGAGCAGTAGATTTCTTTTGGAAAACACAGCGCGTTGACGGTAGTTGGTGTGAAAACCCCGAGATTATATTGGAGGAATGGATGACTTGGCTGAGCACTGAGCACGGCATGCCCATTGTTACGAGTCAGATAGTGCAAGTCTTGTATGATCTGGGTTACGAGAGAGATCCGAGAATCGCCAAGGCTATACAGTACATCAAAGATACTCAGCGACCAGACGGACATTGGCCTGCTCATGACGATCAAGAAGGCACAGATCCAGATGCGAGTTGCATTCCTGCGCTCGTGAAGGTAGGAGAAGCCAATTCCCGGCATGTCAAGAGAGGGATAGATGCCATGCTTCGACTTCTGGCGGAAGAGAACGTAGAAGACGCTGAAGAAGCATATCACCTCTGGAAGGTCTGGCCCACCTTAGTCGCAGCAGGCTGCAAATTCGACCGCGAAATCCTCGAAAGACGTTTAGACCGGCTGAAAGGGATTCAACGTGAAGACGGGGGATGGAGGTTCTATTGGACACAGAAAAGTGTACCAAACTATACAACAGCCATCCTCATCGACTTGATAAGAGCAGGATTCATCTCAAAGATTGACCTGCGAAAAGCCGTCGAGAATGCAGGATTTGTCTCTTGAGTGTTGTGGATTTGGAATCCGCGGTTAAGTCAACGTAAGTAAAGGAACATCCATCAATAGAAAATCAGCAGTTACCTAGTGAAAATGAGGCCGCACAGCTTCCACTTCGAAGAGCTAGGTAGCCATCCTCGCCAAAGCTCTTTGTGAATCAGTTTCCATCCGAAACCAGCCATCAGACTCTCTATGAAAGATGGTGTCATCCCCCACAGCCAATGATCCGCGTCTGTTATGGTGGCATCTGAGAAGTTCTCCCAGTAGTTTGTCTCGCTTGTCCATTTCTCATGGAAGGGGATTAGACTGTTTGACTTTGAACCCGAAAGCAGGACGAGAGAGTTGCGAAACGGCATAAGTTCATCGGGAAGTATCGGTTGAGAGATCAGGAAGAACTTTTTCGTCTTAGATAACATGAGGGACATGGTGTGACGTAACTCCATCTGATGGGGGAGAACGTCGTAGGCCAAAGCAAGGTCATAAGGCTCCATTATGGTCGCCATGAATTGGTCATCTGAGAAATCACCTTTGCGGAAATCTATGCCAGCCCTTAGTCTCGGGTCTCTCTCCCAGTTTTCGGATGCAATTCTATCCACCATCGTCACTCGAGGTATCCCAAACTCCCCACTGCACAGCCTCGAATATAGACCGTCGACCTCCCACATGCCTCCGAAGTCTATGACGCTTTCTACAGGTAAGCAACTTTTTATCATAGCGATCTTGCGTAGGACAGTGTCTTTGTCCCCTTCGTCGATCACATATTGGT
>CAZBDB010000310.1:0-1870 GCA_964490655.1 uncultured Candidatus Bathyarchaeia archaeon
GTCTGGTTCTGAGAGCAACGGTTATAAAATCATAGCTGCATGATGAGAGCGAGGTTTCAATGCACGAACATCTTCATCACTCAACAGAAATGAGATATCTTCAAGTAGCCTTAGGCATAACCATAGCTTTCTTCATTGTGGAGTTGGTCGGCGGAATCCTGACAAACAGCCTTGCTCTGTTATCAGACGCTTGGCACATGTTGAACCACATCTTTGCCCTGGTCTTCGCCCTTACAGCCGCATGGCTTGCGATCCGCCCTCCAACGGCGAAGAGAACCTATGGCTACTATCGTGCAGAGATCCTTGCTGCCTTCCTAAATGGGATTTTCCTTTGGGCAGTTGCGTTTTACATCTTTTACGAAGCCTTTCAGCGATTTCAGCAACCGGCTGAGATACAGAGTCTGAACATGCTGATCATTGCTGTTCTGGGCCTCGTGGCCAATGGACTCGTCGCAGTCATTCTGTCAAAATCAAGTGATGAAAGCTTGAATATCAGAGGCGCCTTTCTACACATGGTCGCCGATACTTTGGGGTCCATAGGAGCAATCTCTGCAGGAGTTGTCATGCTTTTCACTGGATGGTTCCAGATCGACCCTTTGATCAGCATGATGATAGGTGTCTTGATCTTCTATAGCTCAGGCAGACTTGTCCGCGATTCTCTGAATGTATTGCTTGAGGGGGTGCCACCTCACATCGACATAACCGCTTTGGAGCGTAGAATGCTTGAAACGAACGGAGTAGAAAGTGTCCACGATCTTCACGTTTGGTCAATCACGCCGACCAAGATGTGCTGCATGAGCGGCCACGTGGTGATGAAGAAAGGAACAGACAGAAAATCGCTGACATGGACTCTGATACACATGTTAAAGGAAGAGTTTGGGATAGACCACACAACCATTCAACTTGAAGATGAAGGCTACCCAAAATCGCCTGGCGAACACTGAAGAACAGTAGTTGAGCTCTGCAGTCTCCTCTCCGAGAGAAACTCGGTTGATCTGTCTTGCCCGTTTCTTCATGAATTTCTCTTAGCATTGATAACCTCAGTCCACGAGCTTGAAGTAGACACGCCTGTTGTGCTTCCCCTTATTCTGGGCCTTGATGAACTCTATCTGTCCGACTTCTCTTAGGTTCTTTACATGCGTCCCTCCGTCGGCCTGCCTGTCCACGCCAACTACATCTACGATGCGAAGAGAGGGAATATGCGGCGGCAAGGCTTCAGCCATCTTCACTACACCCGGAATGCTTAGGGCTTCCTCTCTAGGGAGCTCGTACCATCTTACAGGTATATCCTTTCCGAACAGTTCATTCGCCTCGTCCATGTACTTTTGAAGTATTTCCCGATCGAAATCCTCTAAGCTGAAATCGAAGCGAACCTTCTCTTCTTCGAGCTGGTTACCCGTAACCAACGCACCTGTTCCTGTACACAGAAGCGAAGCGAATACGTGCGCGGCTGTGTGGCTTCTCATGAGTTTGTATCTTCGTTCCCAATCTAGGAGACATCGGACCTTATCTCCTTCGCTTAGGCCGGCTCGATCAACCTCATGAGATATCTTCCCAGAGAACTTCCCAACGTAAACAACATTGAAAGTCTCATCTCCTTTCAGGATCCTACCAGTATCCCAGGGTTGACCTCCGCCTTTAGGATAGAAAATCGTCTGATCTAGTACCACGTATTTTCCGTCTTTGACCGAAGCAACAGCAGCGTCACATTCCTTCAGGTAACTGTCTTCCAGATACAAAGACTTAGTCAAAGTTGACACCTTATAGTAATGATAGAACTACGCTATCAGATAAATTTCTTTGCTGGATGGAACCAGACATTCAGTCAGTAAGGAATTGCGGATTTCAGTAATCATCCCTACTGCTCAAG
>CAZBDB010000311.1:0-1841 GCA_964490655.1 uncultured Candidatus Bathyarchaeia archaeon
CGGAAGAGGCTTGCCCGAGCTGTCCCAGCCCATTCCAGCATAGTAGGCGTCAAGCATCTTGTCCCAGACCTCATGGAGATTCTTGCCTTTACCCGGACCAGAGTCAGAGGCAGAACCATATCTTGTCGACGGCCTATCCTTCTCTCTGCCGGCAATCCCATGCCTTACGTTGAAGGCTCTGAGAAGATGAACGATTCTCCTCCCAACCTGCATGCCCTCATCCCAAGAGAAGTCCCATCCAGTAACAGCGCTCACTGCTTGACAGAGAAGCTCGACATTCGTCCTTGTGTTGAATCGACAGGTTACCAGGGAATCCTCAAGCATCATCGCTCCCTTGTCGTTGAGATTAGCAGCCACTATGTCTTCCCCATCAGGAGTCAAGCCGAGCGCTATTGGGCCTCCCCAAGTCTCGAGGGTCCCAGTATTGGATATGCATGTGTCGAACTGCTCAGTCCACCTGTTACGGTGGTCGTGACCTCGTGGTGTATTTCCTTTCAAGGTGTGTATGGCGAAGTTCGTTGCTTCACCACCAATCTTTTCTGCTGCCCGCATGACACCTTCACCCAGCACGTCGCCTATGCCTTGTCTGTTGGCGATCAGGTTGAGAAGCAGCCTTGCGCTCTCAGCGTTGCCCCAAGAGAGGTCTAGACCGTTCGCGTTCTGTTTTGTGAGTATGCCCTTTTCGTAGCATTCCATGGCGAATCCGACCACCCATCCGGCCTCGTTGGTCTCCATGCCCAGGCGGTCAACCTCCTTGCTGAGCATCATCGCCGCGGTAACGTCCTCTTGTCCTATGGCCGAGGCCCAGGCTGCGAACTGCTCATACTCCGGCTCCTCCAACACCTCACCTGCATATGGGCCCTCTGTTATCTTCACAATGTCGCAGTGATGTATCTGGCACGCCCAACAGGAGTTTCTTTTGATCGAGAACCTTTCTCGGATGTAGTCTCCGCTGAACTTCTGCCAATCCTTCTCATCTATCACCCAGGTGCTTGTCGTGTAGTTCTTCACAGGAATCATATTCTTCTGCGCGTTCACGTGAAGGAAATTGAGGGTCCCATAGTCATAGACTACTCTAGACTGCGTCTTCACGTTCTCTAGAAGCTCCTTGGAGATCTGGCGAATCCGGTCGGCGTCGTTTATGGGTACCTTTTGCTTTCCACGTGCAACAGCTATGGCTTTGAGTTTCTTTGACCCCATCACAGCCCCGGGTCCATTATGAGAGGCGGAGTGACCATGATCGAAGAATATGCCCGCAAACTTCACTAAGTTCTCACCAGCTGGTCCAATGGAAGCAACAGCCATGTCGCGCTCCCTACATCCGTGTTCATGCTTTATCAGGTCTGCCGTCTTGTACGTGTCCGTTCCTGCAAGCCAGTCAGCGTCCTTGAGTTCGGCTGATTCCGAGTCTACATACAGATACTGCGGGTTTTTAGCCGCTCCTTGTATGATTATGCCGTTCAAGCCGCAAAGTCTCAGATAGGCCCCGAAATAGCCGTTCGCTTGGCTGCATCCAGCCCCATTGGTGAGAGGTCCCTTAGTGACGACTGAGACCGACCCAGAACCTCCGATGGTAGTTGCGTTCAGGGGGCCAGCTGCAAAAATCAGTCTGTTCTCCGAGTCGGACCATTCAGTTCCGAGGAGTACCTCATCATACAGGAACTTCGCTCCCAGTCCCGTTCCCCCAATGAACTTCCTGAGATCGTTCTCAGTTAGCGTGAATCTTTTCCTCTCCTCCTTGTCTAGGTCGACTCTCAGAATTTTTCCAGTATATTCCGTCATTGTCCTTGCACGAAGGAGAAATTCTTATAATGTGATATATTACTATCGGAAAATGAGTG
>CAZBDB010000312.1:0-1819 GCA_964490655.1 uncultured Candidatus Bathyarchaeia archaeon
GACATGAAGTCCTCCATAGCGGCGTGGCTCTCCGCATTGGAGGCGGTATTGAACGCGGACATAGAATTGAGGGGCAGAGTCCTAACGTGCCTTGTCTCAGATGAGGAGGTCTCTGGCTTGGGTACGGAAGATATACTCTCCAAGGGTTACTTCGCTGATATGGCCGTTGTCGGTGAACCTACTGGGCTTACTTTACAGATCGCACATAAAGGCGTCATCAGATGGAGGCTCACTACACTGGGCAAAGCTGGCCACATAAGCTCCCCCGAGGAAGGGACAAACGCGATCCACAAGATGGCAAAGGTATGCCATATGCTAGACAGATATTCTAAACACCTGAAGAAGAGGAAACATAAGCTTCTCGGATATCCAACAATATCGATCGGCACGATCAGAGGAGGGGAGAAGGACAATATAATCCCAGCTCGCTGCGAGGTCTCGGTTGATCGTAGGCTAATACCGAGGGAAGAACCCGGAGAGGCTGAAACTGAACTGATCCAGCTCCTGGAGGCAATGAAGAAGAAAGACAAGGACTTCGAATATAAGTTAGAAAGATATGTTCTGCTTCAAGCTTCAGAGATTGAACCCGATGGGGAGGTCGTCAGCATTTTTGAGAGATCTGTAAAGAAGGTGACTGGTAGAAAGGCCAGAATCGAAGGCTTTAGTGCCACATGCGAGATGGTCCATCTGGTGAAGATGGGCATCCCAACCATCATCTTCGGCGCTGGGAGTCTAAGTCAAGCCCATAAGGTAGATGAGTACGTCAACGTGGAGGAGATCGTAGCCGCCGCCAAGATCTACGCAGAGTTTATAGTCGAAGCCCTGGGTGGAAAACTTTCCTAAACTTCTAATAGAAGTTCTGTCATACCGTCCACATCCGTATCACGTCATTTAAGGAGAGACGTACATGTGTTCGCTTCATTTCAAACCAGCCGATGGATATGTGGGTGATATTATCCCATTCTATTCGGACGGAGAGTACCATGCTTTCTACCTCAAACGTCAGGAAGGTCGCGAGGATTCGCCGGGAGTCCAGCTCCTGATATGGGCTCATGCAGTATCCAATGACCTGGTCCACTGGAAGGAGCTGCCTAACGCCCTAGGGGTCGGTCGACCGGGGGATCCGGATTCGAAGGGATGCTGGACAGGCTCCGTAATCGAAAGTGAGGGAACATTCCACATCTTCTATACCGGGTACAGCGCTGGCGAAGGGAACTATCCGCCCCAGACGATCTGCCACGCAACGAGTAGGGATCTCATCCACTGGAAGAAGGATCCCTCAAACCCGATCATTGTTCCCGAAACCAAATGGTACGAGAATGATGATTGGCGCGATCCCTTTGTCTTCTGGAATGAATCAGATAATCGCTATTGGATGCTGATAACAGCGCGTGTTAGGGACGGATCGACACCTAGGCTTGGATGCATAGCCCTAGCGAAATCCAAGGATATAAAGAGCTGGATGGTTCATCCTCCGCTTTGGAAGCCCTACCTTGTATATGCACCTGAATGTCCTGACCTCTTCCGAATGGATGAAAAGTGGTATCTCATCTTCTCCAACGTGGAGACGCGTTACCGTTTTGCTGAACAGCTAACGGGCCCATGGCTTAGCTTCCCAGTCGAGTCATTCGACAGTGAGAGATTCTACGCGGCGAAGACATTGACCGATGGGAAGCGTCGTCTGCTTCTTGGTTGGATACCATCGCAAAAGGGTGGACGTGATGATGGACAATGGGAGTGGGGCGGCCACATGGCTCTACCTCGCGAGATATTTGTGCAGCCTGACGGTTCTCTCGGAATAAGGTGTCCTGAAGAAATC
>CAZBDB010000313.1:0-1809 GCA_964490655.1 uncultured Candidatus Bathyarchaeia archaeon
ACAGATGTGAATTTGTGGTTCATAACCATTTTAAAAGGAATCCTCGAAGTTTCTCGTGTGATGCAGTCTTATGAGCACGCGAGGGTCTTTAGCTCGTATGAAGAGAATCGTAGACGATTGTCGGGAGTGCCTCTTCTACAATCCCTTCGGACACTTCTGCGAATTCCGAATTCGGAAGAGAAGGATCACGGATCCCTGTGAGAATTTCCTTAGCCGGAGAAGCAACGAATCGAAGAGGACTAAGACCCTCGGAGAACTGCCCTGAAGTGATGAACTGCATGGACCGAGCGTCTGTACCAAAGGTTCGGAATCCTTTTTAAAACTCTAGACAAGACTTGAACCGGCGGAGAAGGGGTGTAAGTGTCAAAGAAGATCATGACAGTGCAGCTGGGCGACGAAGAAGAAGATGACAGTGGACCAAGTGGGATAAGCAAGATTGTTGAGAACAACTTGGTCAAGCCTGGCGCCGAGATGCTCGAGAAGAAACTTAAGGAGATCGAAGCAGAGTCCTCAGTACCAACGGGTCCACTGCTGAGCGCCGGTGATGTTACGAAGATGGCCATCGATTTCTTCAGAGAGCTTGGGAGCAAGTATGTTATGCCCAAGAGAGTTTTGAAGGAGGGAGAGAGGAACTATGCGGTCGATATCGACTTGAAGGGAAGAATCGCATCGATACTGATCGACAGGAGCACGAAGGAGATCATAGAGTATGAGATCAAGGAACCTAGGAAAGAGGTCTCACGTCGCGGCTTCGAGGAAGGCGGCGGTGGCGGAGGATCTTTCTTCTCCCCTGGAATAATCATCATAGTACTCATAATGCAGATAATCCTTACGGTCGTCTTCAACTTCTTAGGTCAATACGTTGAAATCCCGTTTCTGACGGGACCACCAGCAGTATAGAAACATGCCAACATAAACTAGCAGCCAAAGAGTTTCAGAACTCTCTCAGTCTAGACGAAAAAAGAAAGGTATGCTGGTGTATGGTATCTACTTCAGCCTGTTATTTTTCCCCAGCTATCTTCTCCATCGCAGCTATGAGCGCTTGTGTGCCCTTCTCGGATAGACCTTCGTTTTCGGCGATTCTGAATATCTGATGTACCAACGCTGCCGCAGGTAACGGTAGATTCAGACGGGCTGCTGCTGACAAAGCAAGCCTCAGGTCTTTCTGTTGGTGCCTTATCCTGAATCCGGGTTCGAAGTCTCTCTTCACCATCTTCGGCCCGAGATTGGACAACATCCATGAACCAGCCGCACCAGCAGTCACAACTTGCAGCAGCTTCTCCAAGTCTAGGCCTGCCTTTGCGCCGAGCGTAAGTCCCTCACATACAGCCTCAATGTTGAGGACACAGATCACTTGGTTACAGAGCTTCGTGGACTGCCCCATCCCGCTCGGGCCCATGTAGGTTATCTTCTTCCCAAGGACTTGGAAGATTGGAAGGCATTTCTCGTAAGTTTCTTCTAGTCCTCCAATCATTATTGAGAGCGTTCCCTTTTCAGCCCCTATGTCGCCTCCGCTCACTGGGGCGTCCAGCATCTTCACGCCCTTTTCGGACAGCTTCTTCGCGATGTTTCGGGTTACGTCCGGTGAGATCGTGCTCATATCGATGAGTACTGAGTCTTCTTTTGCACCTTCAATCACGCCAGAAGGTCCTAAGACAACTTCCTCGACATCTGGGGAGTCCGCTACCATAGTTATGACGATATCGGAGTTCTCAGCGACCTCCTTAGGTGAGTTCGCTCCCTTCGCGCCCAGCTCCAGAAGTTCCTTCATCTTCGATCGAGTTCGGTTCCACACCGTCATGGGATAAC
>CAZBDB010000314.1:0-1785 GCA_964490655.1 uncultured Candidatus Bathyarchaeia archaeon
CACGCAGATGCCGGCTTCTTCTCCCTTTTTCTCTTCTCTTTTGATGAATCTTACAATCGACTTGAGACGTTTCCCAACCTTTTCCATCGTGAAAGAACCGTACTCAACCCTTTCTGTGAGGTGGGACAAGTATTGCCTCAGCTCGGATGGGGGCTCCTTCCACACCCTGTCCTTGAAAAACTCGTAGGCAAGGCTTACGAGACTTCCTCCTGGGACAAAGAAGGAGAAGATTAGGCTGACCTTGTTTATCATTGCCGCGCTTAATCCGGCTTTTGAGAGCAAGCCCTTAATGTAGGATTTTGGAAGCCAGATGACGCCCTTTCCTTTTATGTGAAGAAGTATCCCGCCGAAGACGGGGAGATACTCGTACCTATCCCTTCTGCGCAGCCGGTCGAAGATAGATCGCTTGTCCAGCTCTAGAAGCTCAATTATCCTTCTGATCCAATCTTCTTCTCTTACACTCTCGATTTCAACCGCTTTCATTTCTATCAGGATCGAGTTTCCAATTACCTATGCAGCTTTACCCGACTTTACACCTAATGGTTTCAGTTTTCCTTTGTATTCGCTAAAATCGTTCATTTCTCTCATTTTCTTCGCTTTCTTATCTAGCCACTTCTGAGTTGCTGCTGCCTCTTCCAGTATCTCCTTCACTCTTGCAACCTTAACTAGGCCCGAGAGCAAGATGACTCCAGCTATAGTTTTGGATCTTGGCATCGGATAGTCGCCACCACGAACCTCGGTTCCCCAGACCGCGTCTTCCAAGAATTTCCTCGCCCTTTCAATGCCTTCCCTGTCAAGATGCTTCGGCGGACCTGACACAACCATGAGGGCTTTCTCGGCATCTCTTATGTCGCATTGTGCGGTGAGGCTTGCTGGGGCTGTCGCGCTCTTTATGACTGAGTAGCATAAAGTTGACGTGTCGAGGCGTTCCATGGAGTCCGACTTGCCATTGAACAGGCTGAAGCCGCCGTCTACTTCCCTTTCTGCGTACCCTAGAACGGCTAGTCCTCCCATCGAGTTTATGATGTCTCCTGCATCGACAACCTTCACACCTATGTTAGATCCGCTGTTTGATTCCCCGCCTCCCAAGAGGTAACCGAAGGGACTGACGATCAAACGATTCATATGCTCGTAGCTCTTTGATACTGAAGTTCCCTCTCTTTTCCACGATTCATTGTCGAAGATTACCACGCTATCAGCCGCTTCCTGCAGAGCCAACAGACTTCTGGCGGCGTTGAAACTCATCAATTTTCCTTCATCTCTCGCGGGCAGAATCCCCAAGGCGTACACCGGATCTTCGTGAGTATCTTTAAGATATCTTACCAGAACTGGGGCTCCTCCTGATCCGGTTCCTCCACCGAGCCCAGCTATCACAAGGAAAGCGTCGATATAGTGTGTCCCCAAGACCGTGAGAGCTCTATTGATATTGTGCATCTCGTCCTTCATCAGTCTAGCGCCCAACTCGTTGTCGGTACCTGTTCCGTGACCCTTCACATTGGTTTGACCTATCAAGACACGGTTTACCTTCGGTATAGCCTTGAGTCCCATCAGATCAGATTTCGCGGTGTTTATGGCTATGGAAACAGGAACGAGGTTCCCATGCTTGCTCCATTCTTTGGCGTTATATTGGGCGAAGAGGTCGGCAACCCTTCCTCCTGCCTGCCCAACTCCTACGACACATAACCTCAATATACTAGCCCCATTAGGTTGGACTTAGTAATCATGAGCTGATAAAGAGGTTGTGAAGGACAAGACCGTATCATCAATCCATGATCACAGAAATCT
>CAZBDB010000315.1:0-1782 GCA_964490655.1 uncultured Candidatus Bathyarchaeia archaeon
AATTTATGAAGCTCAACCCCTCATCCTGAACTTTGACAGGGTTGTCAGCCTCGACTGAGGACGCTAGCCAACGTTCGCATATCCAGCCCCTCTGAGGCCCTACGTAGTAATCCTTCAGCCCTAGCCTTCCTAGGCCCGGATAGGACGTTCTAGGCACAAACGCGGGAGCCAGTCTAAGTATTCCGTTCACCGAGTCAAGCTCTTCTTTAAGCAATCTCTCCTCCTTGGTCATGTGAATCATCCTTCAGCAGTATTTCTGGCATCCAGATATATTCTGAATAGGCTAGGCTCAATTTAAACATACTAGATGTTCGACTATTATTTGCATAGCCTTAAATTTCGAAACTAGGTAAGCACTGAGAGGAAAGTGACAGATGTGCCGCTTGTTTCAATAGTCAAAGTAGAAGGAGAGGCGGTGGAAGCGGCTGTAAGGAAGGCGGTCGAGCTTTCGGGGGGACTGGAGAACATAGTCAAGCCAGCATCAAAAGTATTGGTCAAGCCAAACGTCATGCGGCCTCTGAGATCGGGATGCGGAGTCGTGACAGACGTTAGGGTGACAGAGGCGGTTACAAGATTGGTTCTTGAGCAGGATCCAGAGCGAGTCACTATAGGCGAAGGGGCCAGCGTCGGCTATGATTTTCCGGACTTTAAGGATACTATGGAAGCATTTCAGGAGTCGGGAACAGCCGAAGTCGCGAGAAAGCTGGGAGTTGAACTGGTTGACCTCAACCGTGACACGTTGGTTGAAGTTGAGGTTCCCGAAGCCTTTGTTATGAAGAGATTCGGTATCGCTAGAACTGCTCTGGATGCAGATGTGATCATAAGTGTGCCTTGTCTAAAGACCCACGTTCGGACGGGTTTAACTGCCAGCCTAAAGAACATGAAAGGCGTTCTGCCCGGTCTTGAGAAGCGTCGCACACATAGGACTGGGCTGGACAGGGCAATAGTTGATCTGAACTGGGTCGTCAAACTTGACTTCGTGGTGATCGACGCCATACGCTGCATGGAGGGGACCTGGACGATCCCGGAGGACACGGTCAGAATGAACCTTATACTAGCTGGCACCGATCCTGTGGCGGCTGATTCGGTGTGCGCCAAACTGATCGGTCTCAGCTCTGAGAGGATAATGCACATCAAGCTCGCCGAAGAAGAGGGTTTGGGGATAGCAGACGTAGAGAGGATTGATATCAAGGGAGAAAAGATTGGGGATGTTGCCAAGAGATTGCGGTCGTATCAGGAGGCTTTTGCAGGAAGGTTCAGAGGCGTCAAGATGATCGAAAAGGATGCGTGCACGGGATGCATGGGAGAGGCCATGAGCACCCTCGTATATCTACGATCAGCCGGATTCAACAAAGAAATGGCGGAATTGGGCTTGGTCATGGGCAGACCTGAAGAAGTCTCTGAAGCCGGGAGAAAACTGGTCATCGTCGGTCAATGCGCCTCAAAACACAAAGAGCTCGGAGTATACGTGCGAGGGTGCCCACCGCACGGCTTAGAGATCACGGATGGAGCTTGTGAAGCTCTGGGCATCGACAAGGAGGCTGTACACAAAGCTATTGAGAAACTACATAAGGTACCACACATTTTCAGACAATAGTGCTTGGTCAGGAGCGAAAGAGATGGACTGGTTTGAGACACGGTGCATGGGTAACGAAACTTGGGCTATTGACGACAATGGCTGTGATGTAATGTACCTCGTCGGCGGGGAGGATAGATGTCTCTTGATAGACACCGGTTGGGGTGTTGGCGACCTGCAGACGCTAGCAGCTTCGTTGAAGCCTC
>CAZBDB010000316.1:0-1778 GCA_964490655.1 uncultured Candidatus Bathyarchaeia archaeon
TCATGGTCGAGAGACCTACCAGTTCAGCCGCTCTAGCAAAGTTGTCGAGGTCATGGAGGCTGAAGGGGCCATATTCAGCCAAGAATTCCACATAATCGTAGAACCCTGTGTGCCCTATTATCTCTGCCAATCCTGGCCAGACGACGAGAACGCGCGTTCCAATGGTCGGGTCTCCCTTCCTCATCATATTCCTAAGTCTGTTCTCCCTCAAATCTGACTCCTCGTAGAGATGATTCTCCGAGAAGAGACATATAAGCTTCTGCCTCCCTCACAGCAGTTATAGAATCAAGGCACTCCTCAATGCTATGGGAATATGCGAGCGAATTCCAGATTAGCAGTTACAGGCAGAATCTCGTATGAAGGACACTGTTCGTCGGACTATAGGTGGTGATTGGTTGAAGAGAGCCGAAGTCGGGACGAATGTAACCTGTCTGGGGGGGAATACACTTCGTTGTCCCTACTTACTCCGAAATTTGGGAATACTGTTAATGCTGGTTCTAGCCTCTATACTTTAGGTTCATAATCAATTTATTACATTTCCGACAAGACAACCTTAGTAACATCGAGGCAGAAAAATTGAGATTATGTGTCGTAGGAGTTGGACAGGCGGGAGGAAGAGTTGCCGATCTCTTCGCACAATATAATGCCCGAGAATGGGGCAAGCATGGAAATCTGGTTCCTGTCTCCATAGCCGTCAACACAGCGAAATCCGATCTGACGGGGTTAAAGGCAATACCTAAAAAGAACAGAGTACTGATAGGCCAGACCTGGGTGAAAGGCCACGGAACGGGAACAAACAACGAACTCGGCGCCAAAATAATGATGGAGGAGATGCACAACATCAACCGAGCTCTCTCAGTTTTGGGGACGCACTACATCGATGCCTTCCTTGTGATAGCTGGACTCGGGGGCGGAACGGGATCAGGAGGAGCTCCAGCTCTTATCAGACATATTAAAGACACCCATGAAGACCCCGTATACGCCATGGCAATACTGCCCGCCAGAGACGAAGGCAAATTGATGACGTTCAACACAGCCAGAAGCCTGCTGGCCTTACAAGAAGCAGCTGACAGCGTAATCCTGTTCGACAATGAATCATGGAAAAGAGAGGGGACCTCGCTAGCAGAAAGCTATCTCCACATGAATTCAACGATGGTGAAGCCCTTCGCGTATTTGCTAGGTGCTGGGGAGTCTAAGAGCGGGAGCAAGATCGGCGTTAAGGTTGTCGATGCAGGCGACATCATAAACACGTTCGGAGGATTCTCAGTCTTCGGTTATGCGGAAAGAGAGGTTGAGAAGGGCTTCAGTCTCTTCAACAACAGATCATCGATGGAACGACTCGACACATCAACATTGTGTTACTCAGTCATAAGAAGTGCAACAAGTCCAGAAAATCTAACCGTTAGATGCGACATAAAGGACGCTGAGAAAGCCCTCGTGCTCATTTCAGGACCACCTAAACACCTGGATAGAGAGGGCATCGAGAGGGCGAGGAAGTACCTAGAGGACGCGGTCTGGGGGACTGAAGTACGTGGAGGCGACTACCCCATGCCGAGATCGAAGAAAATGGCGGGAGTCGTGCTACTCTCGGGCTTGGTCAAGATCCCCCGAGTAAAGGAGATACTGGACGAAGGAACAGCGATCCAGAAGGAGATGAACAAAAGGTCAAGAAGAAAGGCAACGGCAGAAGATATGAGAGATTACAGGAAGAAACTGAGACCTTTGGTAGACGAAGATAGACCTTCTAGGAAGAGATCGAGACGCTGAAGGGTCCCCCT
>CAZBDB010000317.1:0-1745 GCA_964490655.1 uncultured Candidatus Bathyarchaeia archaeon
CCGTTCTTGAGCCACGCTATCGATGTCTTGCCTATGGTGGAGATCTCGTCCAGCCCGTCTATCCCATGGGCGACTATCGCTTCTTCGCAGCCTAGCTCCCTTAGAACGTAAGCTAGAGGCTTCAACCATTCTGTAGTATAGACTCCAAGCACTTGGGCGTTGGCGCCCGCGGGATTGGTCAAGGGGCCAAGAATGTTGAATACAGTTCGTATTCCAATCTCTCTTCGAGGCCCGATAGCGTACTTCATGGCTGGATGGAATTTGGGGGCGAACATGAATCCTATGCCGACTTCCTCGATAACTCTCTCAACGGCCTCCGGCTCCAGATCAAGGTTGAGGCCAAGTCTCTCAAGTACGTCGGCGCTGCCGCTTTTGCTGGTAACCGACCGGTTGCCGTGCTTCGCGACTGGGATTCCTGCACCTGCGACGGCGAAGGCTGATACTGTGCTTATGTTGAAGGTTTTCACTTTGTCTCCTCCTGTTCCGCACGTATCCACCAGACGACCGTTAACCTTTGGATGAATCCTGCGGCAGAATTCTCTCATCACAGCAGCAAAAGCCGAGATCTCCTGAGTTGTCTCCCCCTTCAACCTTAGAGCTGTGAGGAACGAGCCGATTTGAGCTCCCGTAGCACCACCGGACATTATGTCCCTCATGATCTCTGTGGCTTCTTGATACGTCAGGTCCATCCCTTCAGCTAACTTTTGTATACCTTCTCTTATCACGTGCTCACTCTCCGTCAAGAAAGTTCTTCATGATTCTCTTTCCGTCTGTCGTAAGTATGGATTCAGGATGGAATTGGACTCCTTCGATCGGATATTCAACGTGTCGAACGCCCATAATCTCTCCGTCACCAATCGACTCAGACGTTATTGTAAGGCATCGAGGTATCGTTTCCCTATCTCCAACCAAAGAATGATAACGAGTAGCCTCGAACGGGTTCTTTACGCCTTTAAAGACGCCCTTTCCATCATGTTTTATCTGGCTTGTTTTCCCATGCATCAGAATCTTCGCACGAATGATCTTCCCGCCAAAAGTAGAGATGATCCCCTGATGCCCCAAACAGACGCCTAACGTGGAAATCTCACGGCTCATGTTCTGCAGGATTTCTGAACAGACGCCGAAATATCGTATGTCCTCTGATATACCTGGACCCGGAGAGATTATTATCCTGTTCGGACGAAGCTTCATAGCTTGCATCAAGGTCATCTCGTCGTTTCTGTAGACGATCGGCTCTGCTCCAAGTTCTCCTACGTACTGAACTAGGTTATAGACGAAGGAGTCGTAATTGTCGATGACAAGAACTTTCATCGTTGACCCTCCGAGAGCTCTAACGCCTTCATCAAGGCTCTAGCCTTGTGTTCGGTCTCGAACCACTCCCTTTCGGGTACAGAGTCGGCTACTATTCCGCCTCCGGCCTGGATGAAGCATCTATTCCCATCAGCTACGAGCGTTCGTATGGTTATGGCGAAGTCCGCGTTACCGTTGTAGGAGAAGTAGCCCACTGCCCCTGCGTATGGGCCTCTTCTCGTTGGCTCGGACTCTTCAATAATCTCCATTGCCCTAACTTTGGGAGCGCCAGATACTGTGCCGGCTGGGAATACTGCCCTCAAAGAGTCGAAACAAGAACAATCATCTCTCAATTTGCCTACTACTCTGGAGACTATGTGCTGGACATGGCTGTACTCGTGAACCTCCATGAACTCTGACACATGGACGCTTCCGAATCTTGAGACTCGGCCTAT
>CAZBDB010000318.1:0-1739 GCA_964490655.1 uncultured Candidatus Bathyarchaeia archaeon
CGCAAGAGTCTAGCCGTTGTGGGGGCGCACATAGGTGACTGCGAGGTAATGGCCGGCGGAATAGCCGTCAAAGCCGCGGAAGAAGGGTGGGATGTCGGTCTTATCCACATGACGGGGGGAGAGAAAGGGCATCCGAATTTACCTCCTGAGGAATACCTTAAGCAGAAGAAGAAGGAAGCTGAGGAGTTTGCTGATCGCTTCGGCTTAAAGGTTCATTTCATGCCATATGGAGATGGTGAGCTTGAGGAAACCGTCGAGGTCAAAACAAAGCTTGCAGAGCTCTTCAGGGCGATAGGCCCATCCGCAGTGTTGACCCATTGGAGAGGTAGCTTCCACAAGGATCACATAGCAACCTACAACATAGTTCTGGACGCAGCCTTCTATGCAGGTAACCGATGGTCCGCCATTAAGGGCAAACCGTGCTCGTCAAAGGTTTTCTTCGCTGAAAACTGGGAGGACAAAGAAGATTTTCAACCCGAGATCTACGTTGATATAAGCTCAGTCCTCGATAAGTGGGTTGAAGCATTGAGGCAGATCGCATTTGCCCGCGGCGAGACAGGGTTCAACTACATAGACTATTACACGAGCCTAGCCAGGATGCGAGGCTTGGAGATGGGAGTGGAATACGCAGAGGTACTAATGAGACCCTTGTATTCGCGCAGAATAACTATGACACAACTAGATGAACTGTGATCTTGCCAGCTTAAGCGCTAGCGCGCCTAGAGGGCCAAACTAGCTAGATTAGGTATAGAGTAGATGCACCCGCAGAATATAATGAGCAGTAGAGAGAAGATAAGAGACTGAAGACAAAAGAAGCCGATGAATATGCAGTCCAAGAGTAGGCGATCAAAGAAGAACGTAGGCAACGGAGAACCTGAACACTTTGAAGAGATAGATAAGGAGTTCGAAAAGCTTCTAACGGAACAACGGAATCCGGCTTCGGTGGACATTGACAGAAAAAGCGTTACGGAAATTCTGGAGGCGATAAACTCCGAAGACAAGAAAGTCCCTTACGTCGTTGAGAAGGAGATCCCGAACATTGCAGAGGCAGTCGACCTTGTTGTCAACAGCCTCAAAATAGGCGGGAGCCTTTTCTACGTTGGAGCAGGGACTAGTGGCAGGTTAGGAGTCGTAGACGCATCAGAGTGTCCGCCGACCTTCAGCACCAATCCCGATCTTGTGCAAGCCATAATTGCCGGAGGGAGAGAAGCTGTATGGCGTTCTGTAGAGGGCGCCGAGGATGACTATGAAGCTGGAAAAAAGGCGATTATCGATAGGAATGTATGCGCTATGGACGTAGTTATCGGATTGAGTGCTTCGGGAGGGACCCAGTTCGTTCTGGCCGCATTAGAGGAAGCAGAAAGAATTGGTGCAAAGACGGTTGCCCTCTCGACAACGCCCAACTCAAAGATAGGGAGGATCGCTGATGTGGCCATAACTCCGCTTGTTGGGCCTGAGGTTATAGCTGGCTCTACGAGAATGAAGGCTGGAACGGCTGAGAAGCTCGTGTTGAACATGATCTCAACGGCGTCTATGATCAGGATTGGCAAGGTCTACAGTAATCTCATGATTGATCTGAAGCCTGTGAGTGAGAAGCTCAGGTCCAGAGCAAGGAGAATCCTAAAGATTTTGACCGGAGTGGATAGTAGAACGGCGAATGAAATGTTTGAACGGTCAGGACGCGACCTCAAGACCGCGCTGTTGATGATTGAAGCGGACACAAGTATGAGAATCGCCAG
>CAZBDB010000319.1:0-1679 GCA_964490655.1 uncultured Candidatus Bathyarchaeia archaeon
AGCTCCTCAGCTTTCTTCAGCAGTTCTCCTGACAGAACAACCGCAGTTGTGGTTCCATCGCCAACCATGTCATCCTGGGACTTAGCTACCTCAACCATGATTTTTGCAGCAGGATGCGCAACATCGATCTCATCGAGAATCGCCGCGCCATCATTCGTTATCGTTATGTCACCCAAACTGTCGATCAACATCTTGTCCATGCCTCTTGGCCCAAGCGTAGATCTCACAGCCTCAGCGACCACCCTAGCAGCCATCATATTGTTCCTTTGCGCTTCCTTCCCTCTGCTTCGCGATGTCCCCTCCTTCAAGATAAGGACGGGTTGACCGCTCTGAGTCTGCGTCAGATACGCCATATCTTATCACTAAGCCTCGTACTTGATCAAACAATAGAATATAAACTTTATCACGGTAAACGTGAACAACTGAGACGTATCCTCTAGTCTTGTTCCACAGTGTATACCGTACGTCTCTTCTCGCGACTTCAGTTACTTTGAACTCGATGTGGCCGCCTTTCTAGATGGAGGAGCTGGGCATTAGGAAGCACTGGTTCTTGGCTATGCCGCTTCTAAAGGGGCCAACATGCGATCTATTCTTGGAAGTCATGTGAAACAGACACTAGTTCACATCAACAGAATCATAGCTGGAATGCCGACAGAAAGCGTGGCGATCGTAGCAGGAACCAATCTCTTGTAGATTTGCAGTATTCCCGTTTGGAAATATTCAATCGTCACAGAAAAACAGAGATGCGAGGGCGATATCAAGTGTCCAAAATACATACAAGTGTATGCGAGACAAGCCGCTGGTGGGCTGAATTGATGGGTGACCAATAATATTGACAGTGAGAGAGTTATAGAAGGCGAAGACTCACCCAAAGCGAAGCCGACCAGCATAGGAAGAAACACAAACGAGATAGGCGGCCAAACAGAGTAAGTCTGAACAAGCTCCGCCAAAGTATCTAATGCTCCTGAAACCTCAACTATATGCCGAAAGATCATGATCCCGAATGCTACCGGCGCGACCTTAACCAACCCTTTCATAGCCGATATTAAGCCGCTTCTCTCTGGGCGTACCATAGCAAACAGAAGCATAGTACCTACGAGGACAGCTACGAAAACCTTCAATCCCAATATTGCAGTCAAAATCACTGCAACCAAGACTGGAAGAAAGGAAACAAGAGAATTCCTAACGTAGCGCCATTCTGTATGCATCTGCCCTTTCCTCTCAATCCCTCTCAATCCTGCGAGGTAACCAATCGCAATCCCCGCTGCGAAGACGGGAATCTGATAAAGAATCATAGTGGCAAGGCCTACCCCAGTTAGGTAGGAGGCAATGACCAGAGCAGTCTCAAGCGGATACAATAGATGAGGAATGTGTCTAAACCATACGTTGAGGAACGCCTTTCTCTCCTTCTTGATTCCCAGATTGTTTCCTTCGACATCCACTAACGGCGCAGAGAAGAGAGCTCCTCCCGAAACAGGCAAGATGCCGAAGATGACCGGAATAACCGCTATCATACTTCTAGATGGAATCATCTTCCCCAAGCTTTCGGTCAGCTCTCGGGACATCCCGGTACTCTGATAAGCCGAATTGAAGAAAGTTATCGATACGAGAACTGCAAATAACTCCAATGTTGGAACGGCAACAGAAGCATCGAGAACAGCCTTTGCCAAATGATGCAA
>CAZBDB010000320.1:0-1657 GCA_964490655.1 uncultured Candidatus Bathyarchaeia archaeon
ACTTCACAGAAGAGAGGAGACGGAGCACCTTCTCAGGCGTATCCACCAACATGCCTACATGCGGTTCGAAACCAATGAGAACTTGCCTTTCAGCGCCATAATCAACACACTCCGAAATAGAATCAACCAATAACTCCCAAGCCTCCTCCTCCAAGATGTCTTCTAGAGCTGCACCGGAGAACGTGTCGACAACCGTTGCGCCGAGCTCGACAGCAAGATCGATATTCCTCTTGGTGCGGTTGACGCTGGCAGTTCTCTTCTTCTCATCCGTTTCAATATAGGCAACATGACCACCGACTGCGTTTATGATCAATCCGGCTTCCTCAGCCAAGCATTTGATTTCTCTTTGTCTCTTCTCGTCGAGAAGGTCTAGATCTGCGGGTAAACCTTTCCATGTACAGAGCTCGATCCCATCAAAACCGAGCTGAGAAACAGCCCGTATCGCAACCTCGATCGGCTGCTCACCGAAGGACATCGTAGCATATCCCATTTTCATAGTCTGTCACACCTAATCGCTATCGCGCTAACCGAGTTTTCCGATATACCATATGAATCACGAATATCCCATCTTGCAGTGCAGCTTTTGCTGAGTTCACGGATCGCGTTTCGCTTCCAGATAAGTCTTGAAAAGTCTTATCAGTCCATCATCCCTTTCCGCAGTCACTTCTTCAATCTTCTCCTTGTTCCAGTTGTAGAATCCTCTGCCAGCTTTGACACCGATGTACCCCTTCTCAACCAACTCGCTCAAAATCCCAGCAGGCTCCATCGATCGGTCGATGCACTTGAGCAGATGGCTTTGAACCTGCAGGAAGAGGTCCACCCCGTTAAAATCGGCGATGGTCAAAGGACCCAAGATTGAGAGCCTTCCCCCAAAGGTCAGCTTGACCACCTTGTCTATATCCTCGGCCGTTGCCACCTTCTGATCTAAGAGCGAGAAAATCTCTCGATACATGGCATGTTGAATCCTGTTGCCTATGAAGCCAGGAACGTCCTTCATGACCTTCGCGGGGATCTTGCCTACTCTTTCCATCAATTCACATGTCGCTTGGAAGGTTTCCTCAGATGTATGACTTCCCTTGATGACCTCCACCAGCGGCATTATGTGAGGAGGATTCCAGAAGTGAGTTCCAACAACCCTTTCTGGTCTTTTTGTGGCTGAGGCAATCTCTGTGATGCTTAGTCCAGACGTGTTGCTGGCTAAGATAGCGTGTCTTGGGCACGCGGAGTCGAGGGATTGGAAGACGGTCCTTTTGACATCCATGTCTTCGATGACAGCTTCCACAACGAAATCCACATCTGACATCGCCTCTTCCAATCTCGTGCTAGTCTCGATCCTCGAGATGACTCTCTCCGTGGCATCCTCTTGAATGATCATGTGCTCGACGAAACGGACTAGATTCGCTCTTATCTTCCTAAGGGCTTCTGAAAGCGTTTCCTCTCTCCTTGAGACAAGGGCTACTTGATAGCCGTATTGTGCGAAGGTCTGCGCGATTCCGTGCCCCATGATCCCCGCACCTACAACCCCCACCTTCGTTATATTGTGGACATCCATCTCTTGAACCGGAACCCCCTACTGCTTCGGCAGGAATTTAGGGTTGATTCGGTATTTGTGATTTCTTATGATGTGGAGCATTCAACTCTCCTTTGATGGATCAGC
>CAZBDB010000321.1:0-1650 GCA_964490655.1 uncultured Candidatus Bathyarchaeia archaeon
CTTTCTTGGCGTACCGGCACACGTTCTTACAGCTATTTCGGACCTTGCTCGAAGCCCATCAATCCTCTAACCTTTATGGCGTTGTCGTGAGATGTCAGTTCCTCGAGAAGAGCAAAAGCAACTTCCGTTGCCGTGGCTGGTGATGTTGAGGTGATGATATTACCATCCCGAACCACAGGTGCATCCACAACCGCGGCTCCCATCGTTGCTAGTTCGCTCCGCCGTCTCCCTCCCAGCAGACTGTAGGTTGTCGCACTCCTGCCGTCCAGAACTCCGCTCCGCCCAACTGGAAGCGCGCCGACACAGACCGAAGCGATCGGCTTGCCTAGATCCGCAAACTTGCGAATAATGCCTAGGAACTCTGGTGAGTAAGCATCCTTATAGAAGCCGGCTTTCTCGAATCCGCCGGGGATGGCGACTGCGTCGTAATCCTCAACCTTGACATCTGAGAGACGAATCATCGGGATAACTTCAAGGGCAAAGGTGCATTTTAGCCTCGGATGAAGTCCAGCGGTGACTATCTCAATGGTTTCTTCACCGAAGGCGCTCGCCCAACCTAGCACATCCGTGAATGCTGCAGCCTCGAAAGCCTCAAAACCTTCCGGCAAAAGAAGTAGAACCTTCTTCACACTGATTCCTTCCCCTCGATTTTCAGAATCATTCCTGAACTTATCCAGAACTACGTGTAAAGATCTGGTATTGCCGACTTTGCTATTGGCTCAGTTCTTCTGCTATGGCGATGCTTGCGTCCATCATCTCTTTTGGTTCATTCCCGCCAAGGATGCTCTTGCCCAGCGGTCTGAATGGATGAGACATGATCAATAACCTAGTATCAAGATCCAGCAGTTTCTTCAGCGAGGATATGTAGATCTCCTTGTCCATCCTTATCAGGTCGGTTCTATCTCCACAGACAGAATCACCAGTTATCAACGTGTGGTTCTTAACATCGTAGAGACAGATGCTCCCAGGCCTATGACCAGGAGTATGTATTACTGTGAATGCTCTATCACCTAGTTCTACTAGGTCCCCATCTTGTAGTTTGACATCCGCTGTTTCAACCGCCTCAGCTTCAAGTTCATGTATCGCAATTGTTGCCTTCGTTCTTTCTTTGATTACCTTGTTTCCCAATACATGGTCTCCATCCCTATGTGTGTTGACTACATAGTCTATCTCTTCAGGTCTTCGACCGAGCTCTTGAATCAAAGGAAAGATGCGGTCGACGGGAGTATTTTCAAAGCCTGTATCCACCAATCCAATCCTTCTGGCTCCGAGAACAACGGTCACACCAAAGAACCAACCTTCCCGTAGAGGCTGCTTGATGAAGTAGAGATCATTTGCTGCTTTCTCATAATCTATCATCTAGTACACCGTAAACAACAATATCCGCAGGTCCTAATTCAGGATTTGCATCCTCGAAATATGCCCTAGATCTGGGTAAGACACCAACGCCTCCCGTTCCTGATGAAAGCAATCAAACGTCTTCCTAAAGCCATCGAACGTCGATTGGAAATTGCTTGGTATTATGTGTGAACGTTGGAACGAAAGCTTATATATCGAACGTGTATGATCGATGACCGAGGTCTAGACAATGCTGACTCGAGAAAATATGGGAGGGGTATATGCTCTCGTCCCCACGCCCTTCACCAAGTC
>CAZBDB010000322.1:0-1625 GCA_964490655.1 uncultured Candidatus Bathyarchaeia archaeon
ACAACATTCTAGTGGGGATTGCCACTGATATAGGACCGAGAATTCTCTACCTTGCGAGCACTGAAAGGAGTGACTTTAATCTGTTTGGTGTTCTGCCTGAGGCAGGGATGCAGACTGCGGAAGGCTTCTGGAGGATCTACGGTGGCCACAGATTCTGGAGTTCCCCTGAGGCCAAGCCACGCTCCTATTCAATAGATGATAAGCCTGTAAAGGTGGAGGTGAGAGAGAACAGTTTGACAGTCTATGGGAATCCCGAGGTTGAAAATTCTGTTCAAAAGGAGATAACGATAGAGCCTTCTTCAGAGAATGGCATTCAGGTTGTTCACAAGATTGAGAACATAGGGAGATGGCCGATCAAGCTTGGATGCTGGGCTCTTTCTGTTATGAGGCAAGGTGGGTTTGCCATCATGCCTTTGAAGCCGTCGAAGGTAGATGAGGAGGGGCTTCTTCCGGACAGGCACGTATCGGTATGGCCGTACACTGATCTATCAGATGAGAGACTGGTATTGAAGGATGAGTACGTCTTTGTGAGACAGAATCCAGAGATTGAGAATCCTTTCAAGATAGGTGCCATGGCGAATCCAACTTGGACGGCATATTGGGTTGACGGGATCGTATTCGCGAAGCAGTTCACTCAGAAAGAAGGAGAATACCCTGATTTTGGCTGCAACGTGGAGGTGTATACCAACGCGGATATGTTGGAGCTTGAGACACTCGGTCCTCTTAGAACAATTGGTCCTTCTGAGCGGATTCAGCACGCTGAAATATGGAAGATATTCGATATCGGAGAGTTGACTCCCGAAGCAGAGAGCATCAAGGATAAGTTGGGGGATCTGCTCAGCAACTAGATGAGGTCTCGTTTCATGCGAGTCATAGCTGTTCCACCAGAAGGAAAGCAGTAGCTCGGTTGGAGGGAATTATCTTTTGATGCTTCTTACGTATCTGTGTGCCTGCATAGCTGCCATGGCTCCTTCCCCCACCGCTGTTGCTATTTGCATTCCCCCGCATGTGCAATCGCCTGCTGCCAAGACCCCTCCTATGTTTGTGGCTTGCCTCCTGTCTACCTGAATACATCCTCTGTCGTCTACTGCGACGCCCGTTTTCTCGATGAGATTCGTCATCGGTACGCCTCCCACGGAGACGAAGACTGCGTCTACAGGAATGTCTCTTTCCTTCTTACTCTTCAGATCTGAAATCTTGACCGACTTGACACAGCTGTCTCCAGCTATCGATTTGATCTCTGCCTTCAGAGTCTCAATGTTTCCCGCTTCGACAGATCTGTCTGCAAGCTTTTCTGCAGCTTCCACCTCCTGCTTCCCTGTTATTATAACCACTTTCTCTGCAAAATCTGATAGATAGATGGCGTCCTCGTACGCTTCGTTGCCGGAGCCTACAACAGCTGTAACCTTGCCTTTAAACAACGGCCCGTCGCAGATGGTGCAGTAGGAGACGCCTCGCCCGAGGAACGCGGTTTCGCCGGGGACTGAGAGCTTCTTTCTTTGAGTCCCGGTGGATATCACCATTCCAATCGATTCATATCTATTATGTCCTGTAGCCGTGATCTTTGGCCTGTCATCTAAGACAAGGTCGAGCACCTCTTCTGGATATCTTATCTCAGCGCCGAA
>CAZBDB010000323.1:0-1604 GCA_964490655.1 uncultured Candidatus Bathyarchaeia archaeon
ACTGATGGTCGCGAAAAGACGGTGCTGTTCGGTTTTCACTATCTCGATGAGGAAACAGGGGAAGTCATCATGCAGGATCGCTCTGGTTGGTATAAGCCAGTGAGGAAAGGCTGGTTATTTTATCTCCAGCCGGGCCATAGCGAATCTGATTTCAGGAACCGGAACTATGCTCAGATTATACTGAACTGTCTGACTTGGAAACCAGAAATGAGTACGGCGTCAGAGGCCAGCTAACAAGCAGTGTCATGTCAGATCGTCGCCCATATGCTCTGTCCACGTTAGACTCAGATAGGGAGAGACACAAACTGTATGCTATCACTATCAATGTTCCGCGGGTAGCACGAAAAGTCTTATAGCGTGGATCAAGCGTATACAGTTCAACCTATGCTTGAAGGTGAGATTGTTGCCTAGAAAAGAGGTTAAGGGCATTATGCCTCCGATGTTAACGGTCTTCAAGAGCAACGAGGACCTAGACGAGGACGGTACGAGGGCGTTCGTCAACTTCTTGATTGAGAAGGGCGTTCACGGCATCATACCGAACGGCAGCACAGGGGAGTTTGCTTCCATGACGGATGAGGAGAGGCAAAGGGTCATTCAAGTGGTTGTGGACGAGGCGAACAATAGGGTACCTGTCTACGCGGGCACAAGTCACAACAGCACCAGGCTTACCATCGAGCAGGGAAGATTCGCTAAGGATGTTGGTGCAGACGGCCTGATGATCGTTCCGCCCTATTATTGCCTGCCCACTGAAAGGGAGGTCTATGCACATTTTGAAGCCGTATCGAAGGCCGTGGATCTCCCTATAATGCTGTATAACAACCCCTGGTTCTCAAAGGTCGATGTCAGCCATTGGACGATAGCGAGGATGTTCGAGGAGGGTATAGTCTCATCCGTGAAGGAAGCCCATGGCGATCCGGCTAGAGTTCACAACATAATCATGCTGACAAAGGGGAAGATGACCGTCTTCTATGGCCATGACATAAACGCTTTTGAAGGCCTCGCCGTCGGAGCCCATGGATGGGTCTCAGGTTTGGGAAACCTAATCCCTGATAAATGCCGTCAGCTATATGATGTGATGGCTGAAGAGAAGAATCTGGAGAAAGGCCGCTCTCTATGGTATGAGATCCTGCCACTTATCCACATGTCCACGGCAAGCCGCAGTGGGGAGAGAACCAACTGGCTTCAGCAAATCAAGGAGGGCCTAGCCATGCGAGGACACCCCGTAGGCCCAGCTAGAAGACCCTTGCTTCCTCTAGAGAAAAGTGAAAAGGAGCAGCTGAAAGCTGTTCTACAGGCCTTGAAGCTAGCGGAGTAATCATCTGAGAAGTAACCAATTAGCTAGCTAGCTTTTCGCAGACTCCAGGTGTCGGTTCGTACTCTTCAGGAAGATGTTCAATTAGAAGACTGTATCCCGCTTGCGCAGCAACGACTTCATCGCCTGAATATCATCACTTCAGATCAAGCTGGAGACTGCAGACATGCTATTCTAATGTTACAGGATAGCCTGCTCCTTTCCAGGCTTCGATTCCGCCAAGCATGTTATAGACCCTTGGAAAACCGTTATCGCTCAAGATCTGCATTGCTCGGGCGCTCCTAACTCCGGT
>CAZBDB010000324.1:0-1543 GCA_964490655.1 uncultured Candidatus Bathyarchaeia archaeon
GGGCCCATCGTGCTGCCTCCAAAGTAGCCGCCTACGAAATAGATTATGACTAGAGCCCCAAGAGGACTTAGATACATTCCTGCGAGCACGAAGGCTCGACCAAGGTAGGCGAGGATCATCCATCTTTTGCTTCCGACGCGATCAGCAAGGTACCCTCCGCTCAAAGAACCCAGAATTCCCATGACAGGATTAAAGCCATAAATGAGGCTTGCCATTGATCTCGTAAGTCCCCTATTTGAGACCAAGTAAGTCGTCATGTAGGTTGACAAGCTCCGATCTCCCATTCCCTTCACACTCATAGCCAGAAGAAGAATCATGTAACCATATCTGAGCGTTCTTGAATAACGATTTTCTTTCTGTGATTCGAGATCCATCTTCAGGCTGAGCTTTTCATCAGCTTTCCCCAGATGTTCTGCGGATTCAGGGGATTCCGGGAGCCTCAGCAAGAACAGTGATGATAGTAAGATGGGGAAAGACCATGCCAAGTATGCAAAGCGCCACCCAAATCTTTCCATGATCAGTCCCAAAGTGATCGGTCCGATAGCGACGCCGGTCGTTCCTCCCGCTCCGTGAATCCCCAAAACCCTGTTCCTCCAGTTCTCCGGAGGGAGCTCGCTTACAATGCTCAGGGCGGGTGGATGGTAGAGTGTTGAGGCTAACGGGACGAAGAGCAAGGGGAAAAGGAGCGTGTAGAAATCTTTTGCCTGACTTATGGCTAATCCTGCAATCCCAGATACGAGTAGGCTGGCTATCATCAATTTTCTATGCCCTATTCTGTCTGTCAACACGCCGTAAGGAATGCTGATCGAGACCGTTAGAACAAGCGGGATCGAGACCAACAGCCCAGACTCAAATATAGATAGCGCAAATTCATCCATGAAAACCGGTATGAGAGCCGTGTGCATGAAGGTGAACACGTGGACAAAGGTATGTGTGATCGCGCACACAAACAGTGTCCAGTAGGTTTTGCAGCGTGAGCTGACCATCTCGGCCGACCCGATGACCGATTCCTTGTAGCGCACTTTACTCGGGATGCTTACTTAGACTTCCCGAAGCCTTAAAAAAGGCTACTGAACTAAGTCTTTAGCGCGCCCCAATCTTACTATCTAGGTCAGCAAAGTCAATAGCAAAGCTGTGATAGAAGGGGTAATCTATCTTGAGAAGACAGGCAAACCAAAAGGAGTGGCGAGACAAAAGAAGTTGAGATTCTGAGAGTCATCTTGAGTAGGGTAGTCCGCCGCGAGGATATTGGATTTCGCTGCACGGGTAGATAGCTACCTTAGCGTCTTTGCCATGTTTCTTCTCTAACTCTGTCACAATTCCATGCCAGTCTTTCATCCATATGGTGTCCTTCTTGCTCGCTATCTCCAAGTGCGGGTCGACCTCAACATACTTGGAGTATATGATCAACCTATCGTACGGATGTTCACTGGACTGAGGAGTCCAACCTTCACCTCCCTGATTCTCCCCAAACTTCCCGTAAAGGTAATGGGTAACCTGTCCTTCAGGGATGTTCGATATCAGCACAACCGTTCCTCCTTTC
>CAZBDB010000325.1:0-1542 GCA_964490655.1 uncultured Candidatus Bathyarchaeia archaeon
TGCGAATCGTCAGTAACTCATCCTCGCCGTTTTTAAGCTTTCTCACAGCTCTTCGCACGCGCAAGGTTCTTGGATAGTTCGTTCCGTTGGTAACGAACATCGAATCTGTTGGTTTCTGAAATGCTGACGCAGGAATATAAGAGACCCTTTCTCTGTTTCGTGGAGAACTACTATGCAGTACCGAAAGTTGGGCAATACTGGACTTGAGGTCTCCTCCATCGGCCTCGGGTGTGCCCAACTAGGATCTTCATGTACAGAGTATGCGGCTAAGATCGTTCGTCGGGCGGCGGAGCTGGGCGTCAACTACTTCGACACGGCTCGCGGTTACTGGGATAGCGAGATCAAGCTGGGTCTGGGTCTAGAGGGTAGACGAGGGAAGGTCTACATCTCCTCTAAGACCGGTGCCAAGACGAAGGAAGAAACCTGCCAGCACATTCATGAGTCTCTGAAACGCTTGGAAACAGATTACCTAGACAACTATCACCTACATGGTCTCAGCGAAGGCGAGGACCTTGAAAAGCGACTCGGCCCCGGCGGAGCACTTGAAGCCCTGATAGAGGCTAAAGAGCAGGGCTTGATCCGCCACATAGGCTGTACAAGCCACACGAGTCAAGCCTTAGTTAAGGCCCTTGAACGATTCGATTTCGAGATCATTCTCGTTCCGATGAACATTGTGGAGCGTGAGCCGCTGAGAGAGCTTATTCCCCTTTGCATAAGGAAAGGCGTCGGCGTAACCATCATGAAGCCTGTTGCCACGGGGCTGTTGCCAGCACAGTTAGCGCTAAAGTGGCTGCTCAACCAGCCCATTTCCACCGCGTTGCCAGGAGCAGCAACTGTGGAGGAAGTGGAAGAGAACTCGATAGTTGGTCGCCTGGCCGACTTTTCACTTACTGTCGGAGAGGAAGAACGAGTGAGTCGTCTGAGAGATCAGCTCGATCACATTCGCTGCAGAGTCTGCGGATTGTGTGAGCCTTGCCCGCAGAAGATTCCGATAGGCAGCACTCTTGGGACAGATGTTATGTACGACCATTACCGCACGATGGGGCCTGAGACTTTCAGGATCTTCCCATGGTCGCTCGACAGAGTACAGCACGGCATTGAGCGACGTAGACAACTAATATCTACAATACAGTCCTGTACCGAGTGTGGGGAGTGCGAGAAGAGGTGCCCCT
This sequence comes from uncultured Candidatus Bathyarchaeia archaeon, assembly GCA_964490655.1. Classification (GTDB taxonomy): domain Archaea; phylum Thermoproteota; class Bathyarchaeia; order Bathyarchaeales; family WAQA01; genus CAZBDB01. Next base: position 1,173 of record CAZBDB010000325.1, read on the forward strand.
ACGGTCTGCCGATAATCAAGATGCTTCAGAACACTGTTGAGCCTATGGAAGATATTATTAGGATATGGAAGGAACAGCTAGGAGCATGGGAGACCTACAATCGTGACTTTGGGGATCAATATCACTTATGACTGTTCATGTGTTTTCTTCTTGAAGTTCAGTTGGTACACGAACAAGTTTCCGAACTCCTTCTCAAGCTCAAGCCCTGCTTCATCAGCCCAGCGTCTTTCCGTTCTTCTCAAGGGATAGTCTGGATCTAGAAGAAGCTCAGAAAGACAAACCATTCCATCCGGCTTCGATATACGATGAAACTCTCTTAGAGCCTTGACTGGGTCAGGGATTTCAGGGAGAGCCATAATAGCGAAGACTC
>CAZBDB010000326.1:0-1514 GCA_964490655.1 uncultured Candidatus Bathyarchaeia archaeon
GCCTCAGCAACATTGTAAGCAATAGCCTTAGGAGCGTTACAGACACAGATCCCTCTAGGCACAATATAGCGCTGAACAACATTTTTGGAAAGCACCTCTTTGACCGAGCCAGCTGAGTGGGCTATGATCCTGAGACGATCAGCGTTCTCAAAAACTGATTCTGTCAATGGGGGCGATCCCCAACCAGTGATCAGCGCGTCGAATCCCTCGATCCCGGACGCAACTTCCTTCGATGTGTAATTCCTGCCCAGATCGTTGAAGGCAACATCAAAAAGAGCCTTCATTCTTCCCAAGGTCTCTACTGTAAAGATGTACTCTATGTGTTCGGAGGTAGGTATGCAGAAGACTCTCTTCCTCAGTTGTTGTCCCTCCTTGGTTTACTCGTCCTCTTTTGAGTACTGCGGCCTGTCCCCATGCGCAGCCTTCTGAGGAACGGGCAGTTGTCCCTGACGGATCAGACTGTAAGCTTCTCGGTGCCGCTGATGATACTGGAAGGTGGATTCGAACCCAAACTCCCTTTGCAGCTGTCTAGTCTTCAAGGTGTCGTCAATCGGTTCCACCAGGAAGTGGGCGTCGTCAAGATGGGATCTTATCTCAACGCGGCCGGGATGGGCCTTCATTATCCTTTCTGGGATGCTGTAGTTGAAGTCGTAATGCGAGACTACGAAGTCCAGATTGATATCGCGAAATATGACGTTCACGTGGCTGTCAGTCTCGGCGAGGATCACGCCCAAGGGATCGATGATTCGGGACTTGTCGGAGCGAACTGAGGAGACGACATAGTAGTGGTGAAGATACGCGTAGACCTGGAGAGGGAAACCTCCGTTGTATGCTGAAGGCCAGAAAACCATCCTCGCATGTTTCTGGGACAATTGCTGCCAACCTTCCGGGAAACCGATGTCGAAGCAGATCTGAATCCCGATGCGGCCGAAGTCCAGATCGAAGACGGGAATCTCACTGGCGCCCGGCGTAACCCCATCTTCGAAGACGGTGTAGTCGCTTGAGCTCGTAACAGGCTGCGCCTTGTTGTAGATTCCTAGAATCTCGCCGGATCTGTCTAGAACAACGGCTGAGTTCCAGAGCTTTGAGTCTCGCCTAGTGTTGATGGGACAGATAATGTAGCAGCCGTATTCCTTCGCTCTGTTGGCCACCGCTTCAGTTGTGGGACCTGGTAAGGTCTCGGCTGATTTCTCGAGGGACTCAGACGCTATTGAGACGGTTGTGAAGGCTTCGGGGAGACAGATGAGATCAGGCTCTTGCCGAAGTGCGAGATCCAGAAGCCCCATAACGTACTTGCGGTTCTTCTCAACGGAGTCAAAGAAGCATCCGCTTTGGCAGACTGTGGCAATGCGTGCTCTCTTCCCCATGATTCTTCCCCTCATAGTAACGGTTTACAGCTTCTGACTACTGCTCAGTGCAGATTAAAGGATTTCGTCATATCTAGAAGCAAATATACTTGTGCCGCAAATGTACTTTGGTGGTCTCTGCTATGAGGATCATAGATGCTCACGTTC